>JAPKYC010000195.1 GCA_026394505.1 Methanothrix sp. | reverse complement strand
CAACGCTGAAACCTGAAAAGACCACGCTGTGAATAGCTCCGATCTTGGCACAGGCCAGCATGGCTATGGGCAGCTCCGGTATCATGGGCATGTAGATGGAGACTCTGTCGCCCTTCTTGACACCCAGGCTCTTCAAGCCGTTGGCTAACTTGTTCACATCTCTGTACAGGTCAGCGTAGGTGATCATCCGGGTATCACCGATAGGCTCTCCTACGGCTATGTAGGCGACCTTGTCCTTCACTGCTGTTTTCATATGCCTGTCAACAGAGTTATATGTAGCGTTGACCTTGCCGCCTACGAACCACTTGGCATATGGCGGCTTCCAGTCGAGTACCTGCGTAAAGGGCTCGAACCAGGTGGCATACTCTCTGCCCATCTCGCCCCAGAACTCATCCAGGTTCTTGGAGCACCACTCGCGCAGCTCTTTCTCAGTCTTGAAGCCCTTTTTCTTCATGTACTGCATGACATTGGAGTTCTCGACCAAGTCCTTTGGCGGGTTGAATATTCTGGACTCTTCCATTAAAACAGAAGTCTGTTCTGATGCTCTTTCCTCAGCCATTTCTTAATACACCTCCTTTTTGTATGACTTTCCCAATCATCCTAAAGATTTAGCATCTATTTTCTCGATTTCTATCCGTCGCTATCAAAGTTGGATGCTTAAAATCACTCTTTGGATGGTCAGGTTAATCATAATCCTCAATCATGTTCATTATTAATAAAGTTAATGGTGACACTTATGCTGTAAAATTTTATTGTTATACCTGTTCAACTCAGCTATTTTGTCTCTAAGTCGAATCAATAGAATTCGAATTCCATTATCTTGATTTGAATTGATTGAAATCTCTTTTTGATTTGCATAGCATTGATTTTGACTACTCTGGGCCAATTTAATTTAAATAGCCATCTTTGAATCATAATTGTAGAATGCCATCCAAGTAGAATGGATTCCATCCTGTGATCCTTATTTTGCACAGGCTTCCAAGATCCGGCGCGCCTGAGACAACAATGCCAGTATAATTTGCAGATCTGGCTTTCATGGTCGCGCCCCTCCCGCACTCTGTAACTCGGGCATCCAATACCTGCCCCACATAACGGCGATTCCTGGTGCCCGCAATCTCCTGCCAGAGCCGGGTAAGCTCCCTTGATCTGTCTTTCTTAATGCGGTCTGGCATGTCGTAGAGCCTGGCCGCGGCCGTGCCTGGGCGTCGGGAGAACCTGGTGACATTGACTTTGTCTGGTTGCAGTGACTTTATTAGCTCCAGGGTCTGCCTGAAGTCCTCCTCCGACTCACCGGGAAATCCCACAATAACATCAGTAATAAGGGAAAGATCCTGGAATTTCGCTCTCAAAGCATCCACGATTCCGAGAAAATCCTCTGCAGTATATCTCCTTCCCATGCTTTCTAGAACTCTGTTTGAACCGGACTGAACAGGCATATGCAGAAATCTGTATACCTTAGGGCTTCTGAAGGCCTGCATGAGTTCCATCAGGACGGGGCGAGCATTATCGGGGTTCATCATGCCCACCCGTACCATAAACCTTCCCGGGACATCCGTCACCTTATCGATTAGCTCAGGCAGGCAGGTTCCTCTGTCCAGGCCATAAGCTGCTGTATCTTGGGCGGTGAGCTGGACCTCCGCTATGCCCGATCTTACCAGCTTTTGGACCGCCTCGACAACCTCCTCTGGATCGCGACTGACCAATTTACCTCTGGCCTTTCGGACTATGCAGTAGCTACAGCCACCGTTGCATCCTGTGGCGACATTGACGATGCCGCAAAGATCGCGGCGAGCCGCGAGTGCAACTTGTGGAGCATGTGGTGCGCATTCATCAAAGAGATCTGCGATCTTTCCTGCGACAGATCTGCTCAACAATCCCAGCCGCTCCCGGCAGCTTATGCAGCGGATCGATTCCGGAATTGCGACGGGCAGGCATCCGGCCACAACCAGGCGCTTTCCCTGCAGTAGGCTCAGCCTGCGTAAAATCTTGCGCTCCGTCTTCTCAGTCACAGCGCAGGTGTTCACTATCACCGCGTCTGCCTCATCCAGAGCCGAAGAGATGTGACCCATCTCTTGCAGGGCCTCGGCCATATCCTGCGAGTTCCCGAAGTTGGCGGTGCAGCCGTAAGTCTCGATATAAAATTTCATGCTTCTTCCAAAATAGCCATCTCTTCCCTTCGTACCTGATATATTCCTACTATTATGCCCATTATGGCTGGGGCCAGGAAGAAGCCGCCGATGCCTGCTACCAGAGCGCCCCCTAAAAAGGAGAGCATTACCAGTAAGGGATGCAAGGAGGATTTAGCAGCTACCAGGTATGGCCGGATGAGAAGCTCCGAAGGCAGGTAGATGAGAGCGGAAGCCAGTACGAAGAAGACTACCGCTCCCTCCATTCCCACTGCGAAATATCGGTAAACGGTCACCGGTATGATGACCACCCAGGAGGTGAGGAAGGGCACCATTCCGGCCACGAAGACAATGCTGGCCAGGGCAAAGGGTCTGGGCAGGCTAAAAGCATAGAAAATGAATGCTGCTATGATGCTGCCTAAAATTGAGGAATAAATCGTGCCGATGAAGATGCCGCTTAGGATATAATCGATGCGGCTCATATACTTTCTATAGGCTTGCTTTTCTCTTTGTGGCAGCAGGGATATTATCGATTCTACAAAGCTCTCTCCATCCACCAGCACGAAGTAGCAGACGGGGATGGATACTATGAAGTTGATGATTCCAAGCGACGCCACTCTTCCGATGTGAAAGACGGGGATGGAGGCGGCAATGGGTGCAATGATGCCGGCCGCATTCTCCAGGCCGCCGGTCAATAGATCCTTCATCCAGGGCGTCAGATCTAGAGAAGCCTGCTCCGTCAGCACGTTGAGCGCTGTTCTGATTGCCTCTTGATTTTTGGCCAGGAATATGATCTGGTTGGCGATCTCAATCATTCCCAGGCCCAGGACAAAAAATATGGGGACAACGATGCATACGGCGGCAACCAATGATCCCAGCCGCTTCCTCTTGCCGAATTTATCCCGGATGGGCTTGCCCACATAGGCGAAGACCGTGCCAAGGATTATGCCGTCCAGGAAGGGAAAGAAAAAATAGAAGATCAAAAGCATTGAGGCCAAGGCTAGGATCAGCATGCCTTTATGTTCTGAGCACCATTTACCCGGATCAAAGTCCATGCATCACTACAGATATACCCTTGTCTCTCTGATAGATATGGGTAACGCTTTATTTAATGTGGTGAGCGTGGTAGTAGGCCCTAACCCCACATTCAAAATCAAGCCCATGCCTGGGCCAGCATTTCCTCCAATTTTTCCAGGGGCCTGCCGGCATCCAGGTTCTGCTCTGCCACCCAGGCTTTCAGCTTTTTTATCGGCTTGCCGCAATCGATGATATCGGCGCCCTTTTCCATGCCCTCTCGGAGGCTTGAGGCATGATCGGTGATGCAAAGCAGCGGAGCGGCATTCAGGCATACGATATCTCTCCTGCAGCTCCGATCCTCCCCGGATAAGACCCGCAGCAGCTTTATGGCTTCTGCCTCTTTGTCGCTCTGGTAAAGGAGGTCCGGCTCATCCGCCTCTCTTAGCCCCAGGTTTTGCGGGCTTATGGCATACTCCCGAATCATTCCATCCTCTGTCAGCTCTGCCACAAGAGAGCGGCCCAGGGTGGAGAGCTCATCCATGCCCCGCGCATCATCCCGGCTCCTGCCATGTACGACAAAGGCTTTCTGGTAGCCTATCTCCTTCATGGCCTTTGCAATTGGTAGCACCATTTTTTCGGAGTAGACGCCCCGCACGGCATAGACGGGCTTTGCAGGGTTCGCCAGCGATCCGGCCACATTGAGAACTGTGCCGAATCTGATCTGAGACAAAATCCTGTAAAGGGCGGAGGGGTGCACTTTGGCGCTCATGCCGTTGAAGATGCCGATGCCGGCGTGCTCAATGCTTCTTTTCACCAGATCGGCATCGCATTCCACATCGACCCCGAGAGTCTCCAGGATATCGATCGCGCCGCACTTTGAGGTTATGGCCCGCGCTCCATGTTTGGCCATGATTATGCCGTCGGCGGCAGCCACCAGCGAGGCGGCGGTGCTGATGTTGAAGGTCTTGATGCCGTCCATGCCCGTGCCGCAATTCTCCACCAGAGGGCCGCAAACATCGGGATGAACCTTCACGGTATCGATCTCGTAGATGGCTTCCCAGATGCCGGCGATCTCCTGAGCTGTTGCGCCCTTGGCGGTTATGGCGGCCAGGAATGCGCCCTGCAGCAAATCGGGCTGCTCGTTGTTCAAAATCTGCTTGAAAAGAAAGGACGCCTCAACTCTCGTCAGATTGCTGCCCTTAATCATGGCGTCCACCCGGCTGCCAAAATATCTCAAACTCTCTTCCATTATCCAGTCTCCACGATATTCAAATTAGAACAACTGATTTCATCCCGATTCTTTGGGAAGAATGGGAAAATGCCTCCTCAATTCCGGCGAGATTCGTCCTCCTGGTGATGAGCCAGTCGGCCTTGATCATACCTCTGGTCAAAAGCTCTACAGCCTGCCGGTTTTGCCGGCTGGCGCAGCCGTAAGCCCCGGTGATGGAAAGCTCATGGTAGTGAATAGAGCGAAGGTCGATCTTCTCTTGATAGTTTCCAGAAGCTGTCCCGGAGAAGATGCAGATCCTTCCCCCAGGGGAGAGCAGCTTCTGAAGATCGCCGTCCACCCGCACCTCGGGAGTGGCGGTGAGGATGATGTCCACGCCTGCTCTGCCGATCTCTGCGGCCAGGACGGTTTTCCCAGACACCTCAGTCGGATCGACGACCACAGCGCTGGTGTGCCTTTCCAGCAGGCGGATGCGGCCGGGCAATCTCTCCGCGACTATTATCTTCTCGGCACCATGAAGCTCGGCTAAAAGAGCGTGCAGAGCGCCGATGGGCCCGCCACCCAGGATGAGCACCCGATCGCCTTGACAGACTCGGGCTTGCTCCTGGCCGTTGATGCAGCAGGCCAGGGGCTCAGCCAGAGCAGCGAGAGCCGGATCTGCTCTGGGGAGCAGCAGGTTCACGCCCCCCGAGAAGCTCTCTTTTGGCAGAGCCAAAAGCTCGGCAAAGCCTCCGTCGCAGTTGAATCCCATGATCTTAATGCTCGGGCAGCGATTGTCTGCTTCACGCAGACATGGCCTGCATTTTCCGCAGGCGATGCCCGGCCAGAGTTGTACTTTGTCGCCTTCGGCCAGGTGGGAGTTTGCATCTATCTCCACAATCCTGCCCACCATCTCATGCCCCAGCACGCGCGGGTAGACTAGGTCGCGGTGGCCCTGCTCTCGCATCTTGACATCCGTGCCGCAAACGGCGCAGGCTAAGATCTTCAGCAGGGCTCCTCCCTTGGGGGTCAGCGGATCGGGCAGATCGTCCAGCTCCATGAGGCCGGGGCCTTTTAGAACAGCAGCTTTCATTTCTTGGGAAGCTCCACAGTCATGAGCACGCGATCTGTCTCTTGGACGAGCTGCATCTGCGTAACGCCGTAAAGCCCGGCCAGAAGGGCAGCTCCACCCATGCCCACGCCCTCCTTGACGTAACCCTTCGCGTAGATCTGCACGCCCGGGATCTTGGAGTTCTCCAGCCCCGGATCAGAGTAGTAGTAAGGCCGACCGGTCGACTCTACGATCTCCTTAAAGTTGGCCGTCTTGTCCTCTACGATATATTTGGTGGTGGCAATGGAGATATCGCCCTCGATTTTCAGGGCTTTTCCCAGGGCCAGCACGGCCGCCATCTGCGTCCCGCCCGCCAGTACGATCCTTGAGCCCTGCAGGCCTTGCATGAGGCCAAGAGCCGCAGCCATCATGGGGTCGCCCACCTGGCTTACCGCTCGTAAGGGGTCGCTCTTAAGGCTGCCAATATTGATGCCCGCCCGGCTCATGGCCTCGGCCACCACGCTCTGCTTGAGAGCAGTGGGATTGAACTGGAAGCTGCTGCTCACATTGACATCGTAGCCCAGTGCCCAGAGAACGGCCATAGCCGTGGTCGTGCCTCCAGCGATGGACTCGCCAATAAAGACGCAATCGGAAAGCCTGGCCAGCTTCTTTCCCAGCAGGGCGGCATTTTCAAAGAGGGCGCGGGCGCCCGGAACGGCAGGCTCTTTGCGAATGTCGCCGCCCGCCGCTCCGCCCAGCTCCGCGTAGGGAATGGCCGGCTTCTTACGAAGGCCCGAGGCCACGAATAAGGAAGGTATGCCGGTTAAGTTCAGTGCCGCTTTGGTGACGATGGCGGGGGTGGGCGAGCCGCCCGGCGCTTCGGGCAGCTCGGGCATGGTGATGATGCGGTTGGTCTCCACCAGCTCGGCATCGGCGCCGGGGGTGTAGTCGGTCAGCTCCGGAGTGGTTCCGGCGGCAGAAAGGCCGGGAATCTTGCCGGTATCGGTGTTGGAGATGATGCAGAGAAATAATGGCCGCTGGGGGCGCGGCCCGAAATCGGGGTAGATCCAGTTTGACATGATGCTAGCCCGGATCTGCACCTATAAGAAACCAACGCCAGTAGGCTTAATTTAACTCAACCTATCTTGCCAAGCACGCAAGTGGACTTTGGCCGGCGGGTCCTAAATAATGCCTTTTGCCCTCAGGGCAGCCTGCATATCAGTGACTTCCGATTGCAGCTTCTCGAACCTCTGTTCCAGATATCCCTTCAGGTCCTTCCTGGATTCCCGGACCTCTTCCAGCAGGTTTTCCGAAGAATTGAGGTCCTCTTTTTGCAGTTCGATGGTCTCCTTTTGCAGTTCGATGGTATCTTTTTGCAGTTCGATGGTCTCCTTTTGCATTTCGATGGTCTCTTTTTGCAGTTCGATGGTATCTTTTTGCAGTCCTATCATGGTATCCATCTTTCTGCCGAGATTTTCGTTCAGACCATTAACTGCTCCAATGAGATTTTTCAGATGGACTGCGGCGATATCCAGCCGGGAATCTGTCTCGCCTTTATCCACAAGCTTGTAGAATCTGGAGAAATCGCCCCTGGGCTCTGAATATTCTCTTTCCAGGGAAGCGACCTGAATCAGACTATTCTTAATGTTTATGGCCTCTTCAAACCATTTTATTTTTTCTTCGTCGCCTTCCGCTACTATTTTCACTCGGCCGTCCTCAAGATTCTCGACCACTCCTTTCAGTCCCAGCATTCCGGCAAAATCGGTGACTTTTGCCCTATATCCAGTCTTTTGGACACTGCCTGAGACATAAGCTACAAGCCTCTTCATCTTCCTGCATTTTAGGGGCTATTTGTATATGGCTTTATCGCTACTATTATCGCATGAATTATTAGATCCGTGGGAGACATCTTCCTGCTGAGTTGTGCCTTTTTCAACATCTCTTCAAGCTTACAGTAAGCATAGAGGGATAGGAAATAAATGAATACGTGTCCAAATACGCTTTCGTCATCCTGCAGGTACAGCCTGTCCGCATCCAGGACATTCTTGTAGGCATCGAACAACTTTTCGACTCGCTCTCTTTTCTTGTAGAGATCATATATCTCTTGCTCCGGCACATCAATGCTTGACAAAATGAGAATCATACCTGTCTTTTTCAACTTCTCACGAAGCTCATTCTTATCGATTTCCCCTTCATCCAGTGAGATGAATCCTGACATCATAGTAGTGGCTGTTTCTTCGAGTCGGAAGCGCATAGTCAATTTTTTGCCTTGGAGAGGTTCTTTTATCTGGAAAGGCGGACATCAAGAGCGGTTTGAGATCCTCCATTGCCACACGGAGAAGAATCGAATTCCCGTATTCAGTGACGCATGGAGCCGGTCCATCATCGAATTTGTTCATGCCTCGCAACTCCATTTTAGAGTGGCAAAAGATTTGCTCTGCCACCCTATTTCTTGCCATCTAGTGATCGGGCTATCCTGTGTAGCCGCACATGCCCACTCGGGGAGAGTTGACCACCGGCAGAAGCATATCCTCTCCGCACTCGTGCTTTTCGGCGCAGTCCTCGCAAACAAAGCCGGTGCCCTCATCGATGCATTGGCAGCAAACTGCGGTGGCCGGTTTGCCGCAGACGTCGCATCTGATATCCGGAGGATTGTTTTGGGCCATGATCTTCACTGCCTTGCCCTGTGCCAGGCCTTGCCTGGCGGATATCACCTTTAGCGATAGCTCAGTTGAGGTTCCGAAGTCGTAGGTGTGCTCGAACTTCATTCCTGGCCCGATCACTTTTCCCAGGGCGACATCCATGCTCTCATTGCCCATCTCAGCACTCTCGCAGTCGAATGTTTCGCCACCAATATCGAAGCTGCTCAAATGACCGCAGCATTCCAGCCAGGTCCGGCGCAGGAAATCGTCCAAATCCGTCAAGGTGGCATTGGCGGGAATCTCGATATGCATCCAGTACATCGGTCGGTCGCGGCCCACCACCTGCAAATGGAGGATAGTTCTTTTGGCGCTGCCTTTTGTAGAACTGATTGCATCCGATTCATTATCTTCCCGCCTTGCTTTGCAGGCCTTCAAATGCCGGGCCATTGCCGACTTGGCATAGCTTCCCTGGCAATAGCTGCAGTTTCCACTTGAGCTTTGTCTGGTCATTTTCATCCCTCCGATATATCCCGTAGATATTCCAAAATCATAAACTCTTCGGAACATGCAAAAGTTGAACTTCTACAAGCTCTGAGGACTTCATCATGAAGCCAGAGAAGATCCGGGAGGTCTGCCCGGTCTGCGGCAGCGCCGACCTGTATTACGAGGCGGGCGGCTACACCGGCAAGATCTACCGCTGCAAGAACTGCGATTACATGGGCGCCTTGATCGTAGAGGCGGACGAAGAGATGACCAGGGCCATAAGAGAGGACTATGAGGAAAATAAGAAAACCGGCTGATCGCTCAGGCGGATATTATTGTTAGTTAGTCGCTCTGTGCGTTCTCTGTGAACACTGTGGTTGAAACGTCGTTAGCCACTGGTTATCGCCAGATGGCAGACGATACTTTTTTCACTCTTCTGCATGCTGCCCATTTTCCGTCTCCTTCGCCTTTTTTTGCACCTTAATCACTTCCGCCCCGAAGAGGAAGATCTGGGCGGAATAGTAGATCCAAAAGAGGAATATCACCAGAGATCCTGCCGCCCCGTAGGCTGAGCCTATGTTCACCAACCCCACATAGGCCTCGATGCAGAAGTTTCCTGCTGCGAACAGAAGAGCCGCCAGGGCCGAGCCGGGGAGCACCTCTCGCCATTGCAACTTCACCTCGATCAGGGTCTTGTAGGTAGCGGCAAAGAGGATGGTCACAAAGGAAAAGGAGACCAGGAACGTGAGAAGGCGAAGCAGCCCCAGGTGAATGGGCAAAAGCTCCTCGATCTGCTTTCCCGCCGGCATGAGAAGGGCGGTGAATATGGATGTCGCCAGGAGCAGAAAGGCGACCAGGGCGATGAGCAGGTATGAGCGCAGATAAGTGAGGACTGTGTCCATGAGCGGGATGACGTTGTCCGGGATCTTCCAGATGATGTGAAAGGCCTTCCTGGTATGAACGAAGAGACCGGCAGCGCCAAAAAGCAAAAGACCAACGTTTAGCAGTGTAAAGGGGAAGGACGCGGCCTGATCGGAAGCCCGGTCGATCAGCTCGCCTGCCACTCTTGGCATCTGCCGGCCCACCAGATCCTGAGAGAGGGCCACCACCTGGCCGTCGAGAAAGCCATGCAGGAATAATGAGTTTATAAATATTAATGTTAGTATAAGTAGCGGCACGAAGGAGAAGAGGCCGTAGTAGGCGAGAGCTGCAGCCAGGAGCGAGGCATCGTCTTTGAGCCATTCTTTAATGGCTTCACTAAGGATATAAAATATATTTTTCATCTGTAGAGAGCCAATCCTATGAGAGAGACTAACCACTCATTAAAATGCTTACATTCATTTCTCATGTTGTCAATGCCGATGCGCTTTGCTATACGAGATCCAAATACGTCTTTATTATAAAACTCATATAAATTTAATAATCTTTTTGACATAGCTGTCTCCGCGCCGTCATTGATATCTTCTGGCGTAGCAAATTGGCTACGAATATCTCTTAACTTATCCAGTTGGGACCGATCTTGATATGGTCTCAGAACTTCATCTATTACCTCAATATCATGTAGTTGAATGTACGGAATAAAATGGGAATTATTTATTTCTTTTCTAAATCCTTCTTCAATTACTTTTACTTTTTCATACGGATTGGACTTGCGCATTGCTTCATCGAACCTCGGAAAGTCATTTCGCAGTTGCTTTCGACTTGTTTCGACCCTACGTGCACTTACAAAAATATATTTTTCTGCGAAAGAATTTGTGAGTACATCGCGAACAAATATTTCCTCGGTTGTGCCTTCTACAATAAAGTTTAGGCGGATGCTATTCGGCACTAGGTCTACCACCCAAAACGTTCTTTTCCCATAGCTCACCAAGGGCATATTCCTCTAGCCAGGCATCCAATTTCTCCGTATCGACTCTTCCAATTACCGTTTCGTATCTATGATCATGCTCTTTTCGCTCTACTACAAGCAGATCTTTGGCATCAAACTGGTTAACCAGTGAGACCGATTGGGTGGATACAATGAGCTGTGTCCTTTCTGCAGCACTTCTCATGAGGGAAGCCAGGATAACTATTGCATACGGATGCAGGCCTAATTCCGGTTCATCAATCAGGATTGTTGACGGCAGTTCCGGCTGAAGCAATAGCGTGGCCAGGCAAATAAAGCGCAAAGTGCCATCCGACAGATGATAGGCTTGAAAGGGGAAATCGGATTTTTTTTCTCGCCACTCAAAGCGAATCATATTCTCATTTTCTGGATGTGGTCGCAAGAGAAAATCATCAAAGAAGGGGGTAACTAGGCGGATAGTGTCTCTGATCGCCTCGTAATGTTCTTTTTTTGTTCTAGAAAGCAGGTAAAGGAAAGCGGCCAGGTTGCCAGCATCCGATCTAAGATACAAATCATCATTTATATCTCTTGATTTTTTAACTGGTGCAGACTCGCTTGTGTCATGGAAATGATAGACTTTCCAGCTCTTAAGATTATCAAGAACTTCTGATTCCATTTTGCTTGGCAAAGACTTAGCATCTTCCGGCAATCTCCTTTCTTTGTGTCCCGCACTTGCCATGAAGTAGCTTAGTGGATGAGAGGATCCTTCATCATAGTAATCATATCTCTCTTTTGCAAAAACCATTGTGTCATTTGCTGTAGGCACCCAAGTACAGCTATAGGCATTAAGCCCAAAGTCAAGCCTAATTTGAATTTTTTCGGTAGACTTTTGGCCGTAATATAAAAATGATTCCGCTCCGCCCTTTCTGGCCACGAAAAGCTGAAAGTTACCGGCCACTGCATTGTTTAAGACTTCAAACAGAGAAATGAAGTTACTCTTTCCTGAGCCGTTGGCACCGATCAATACGTTTAGCGAGTGCAAATCAAGCTTAAGCTCACGAATGGACTTAAATCCAGATACCTCAATGCGGTCCAGCTTCATTTGGCGTGCTCCCTGCTAATTTATTAAAAAAAGGAACATGGGAAGCTTACGGTGCTCCCTTCAGATCCTCTCTCTGGGTGATGTTCTTGATCTCCTGCTTCAGCTCCTCAGGCAGCCCCTTGATCTCCACATCCAAAAAGCCGCGCACGATGACGCTCGTCGCTTGCTCGGAGTTCAGACCGCGGGACATGAGGTACTCCAGCTCCTCCTCTGAGATGCGGCCCACTGCCGCCTCATGGGACATATCCAGGTCCCGGCACTGGCCGTCCAGCTCCGGTATGGAGTAGATTCTGCCTTTGTCCGATAGCAGAAGGCCGACGCACTCCAGATGGGCCCGTGCGCCCGGCACTCTGCCGGTCATTCTGCCCCGGGCAATGACCTCACCGCCCACACAGACCACGCGGGAGATGGACTCGGCGCTGGTATCCGGTGCGTTGAGGAGAACATTGCTGCCCACGTCGATGTTTCCCATGGTGGAGTAGATGACGGTGTTGAAGCTGGCCACCGCCCCGCGACCGGCAAGGGTGGCCGTGGGGAAGGTCTGTAGAGTCTTTACGGGTTTTAGCAGAATGTAGTTGTTGGAGAGAGAGCCACCCTCGGCGATGGTAATGCCTGTTCTGGGTCGCACCTCGACCTCTTTGCCCCAGCTATGCACCATGGTGAAACTTACCTTGGCATCCTTCTGGATGAAGAACTCTGAGACGCCGATGTGCAAGCCTCTCTGCACGTGTGCCGGTGTGGTGCAGCCGGTGATGATGTGCAGCTCCGAGCCTTCTTCGGCAATGATGACATTGTGCACGCGCTGGTTAAGGTCGCTGGATCCCAGGTACAGGCAGCTCTTTACTGGAAATACGGTCTTCATGCCCTTCTTGGCGCGGATGAAATAGCCCGCCGGTGGCGCTGCCGCTACATCCGCAGTGTACTTGTCCGCGTCCGGTGACACCAGCTTCCACCAGTAGTCCTGCAGATTGTCATATTTCTCCAGGGCGGATGCCATATCCATGATCTCCACGCCCTCGTAGAGAGACTTGGCCACCACAGCCGTCTGGTCCATCTGAACATAAGCCCCAGAGGATTCGGAGTCCAGCTTCACGCCCACATCCAGGGCCGCCTTCTTGACGACGCTGGGCAGATCTTCGGCATTGTCAAAGGTTTCCTGGGGTTTGGCCTCGGACTCGTAGCTCTCCAGGTCCACATCGGTGCCGTATACGGCCTTCTTGTCCCGTGCCTTTCTGGCCTTATCTTCTATACCGGACACGTGCATCCTACACACCCCTCATATCCGCTTCTTTTGATCTGCTCTAGTATCTCGCCCGGATTGCCGCTGCATACGATCGATCCGCCCAGCATGACATGGGCCCGGTCCGCTTTCATATAATCCAGAATATGGCCGAAGTGGGTAATGATCACACCGGACTTGGTCCTCTGGCTAGGACGCAGGTCTTTCTGGGTGAGTGTGTTGATGGCCTCGCCGATGAGCTTGATGTTCTCCAGGTCCACGCCGGAGTCCGGCTCATCCAGCATGACGAAATCCGGCTGCTGAGCCAGGAGCTGAACCATCTCGGAGCGCTTTACCTCGCCCCCCGAGAAGCCGCGATTGACATCCCTATCTGCAAAGGCCTCAAAGTCCATCTTCCGGAGGATGGCCGTTGCATCGGCCTTGGGATTGATGATCTTAATGAGGTCTTTGAGCCTCAGGCCCCGGATGGCCGGAGGGCGCTGAAAGGCCATGCCTATGCCCAGGCGTGCCCTCTCGTCCATGGACATGTGCGTGATATCCTCTCCCTTGAATACAATGCGCCCCCCATCGATGGTATACCTGGGAATTCCAGCGATGACGTTCAAGAGAGTTGTTTTGCCCGTTCCATTGGGCCCAAATAAGGCATGGGTCTCGCCACGACTTATTCTAAGGTTGAAGTTCTTTAGAACCTGCTTACTGCCGATGCTGACCGACAGATCATCAATCTCCAGCAGCCACATCACCTCCAATCAACATAACAATCGATCGTAGGAATATAATACCTTTTGCCGAAAGTCTGGAATCCGGCGATGTCACCGACATGAATACGATTGCAGAAATGATTGTTTTGAGCTATGATGCAAAGCGCGATTTTGGTCCGTATCAACGGGGTAATCCTTTTTAATATGTTGTATTGTTCCAATTCTTCTTGACTCTGATGACAATGTCCTGCGATTTGTCTGAAGAGTACCATAAATTTTTTATACGATGGAGCTCATTATGAGATTAAAATCATTGAATCTAAATGAATACTAAGGTGAGAAAAATGAAACTGAACAATAGGGTTATTCAATTCGTTTTTGCGATTCTTTCTGTGACCATAGTTTTTTTGGGAACAGCTATTGCTGACGAGTACAATGGGTCTGCTCCAAGCGAAAATTTGGCACTGAAATCCTCAGTCATCAGTGCGAGCATGCCCAGTGCATCCGCCCTGGCACTACCATTCGCCGCCCCATCCAGTTACTGCTTCAAATGCCTGCCGTCACCAAGCCTGGTCTATAAAGGCAAAGAGGATTACACCGTCCGTGGCACTGCATACACCCGTTATAAGCTCTCTGTTGCCAACCGAGATGACTATCCCGCCAGCCTCTTCAAGCCCGCTCCAGATCTGCCGCCCTGTGGGCTTAACAATAATTCTGCCCGGACCTGGGTGAGCATCTACAGTTTGGAGGGAAGCTACATCTACGGTTTTTGCGCACTTTCCAGCCCATCTGATCTGGACGGCCTCTGGTTCGCAATTCTTAAAGGAAAGACGCCGCCAAAGAGCGTCTACCTGACCATGAACGACCGCAGATGCAAAATTATCTTGAAATCAAATCCGGTTAAGATAAGTTAGTCTGCCAGAGCCCAGGCGATGGCCTGATCTTTTTTTAGCTCAAGATACTTCAATAGACAGAGCTTGCATCGCCCGCTCCTCTACCTTATCGATTGCCCGGCAAAGCCTGGTATAGCTAAGCACAATTCTGCCCGCCGCCGTCTCTCCGCAACCGAGCAGCTCGCACAGCTCCTTATCGTATTCCTCCAGATCGACCTTTCGCTTGCGAAGGTACTCATGCCCCCAGGGCCCGGCCACCAGATACTTGTTCAGTGGATCGGAGCTGCTGCGATAGTGCTCCAGCATGGCCTGCATTGGATTGTCCAGCCGGTCGAAGGTCTTTTGCAGTGCCACAGCCTTCTTCTGCTCGTCGGTTTTGCTGGCCAGCCTGGGCCGCCAGACCAGGACCTCCAGAGCCTGCACCAGGACCGCGTCTAAATTGAGATGGGCGAAGCGAACGAAATTGCTTAGTGATTTCAGATCCCGGCTTTTGGCCGAGGACTTCACGTAGACAGAGATCTTGCCGATCTTCTCCGAAAACTCGCCCTGGCGCAGAGGCACAAGCATGCCCTGCAATGCTTCTACGACCTCTGCCGGCGAGCCCTCTTCCTGGCCCGCCTGCCCACTTGCCCGCTCGTCTGCCATACTTTCGCCTACCACATGAGCCTGGGCAAGATCCTCTGCCCGGCCAGAAGGGCGCTGGCATCCTCGGCGCGCCTGGTGACCTCGGCCCGGTCCCCGCAGACCAGCACCTCAGCCGGACGGGGCTGGCCGTTGTACTGGGAGGCCATGGAAAAGCCGTAGGCTCCGGCATCCAGGAAGGCCAGAACGTCGCCCCGCGCAAGCGCGGGCAGCCGCCGGTCTTTGGCCAGCACATCCCCGGTCTCGCAGATGGGCCCCACCACTGTGTAGGTCTCCTCGGCGGGCGCGCCGGCGCGGCTGGCCGCTACGACATGATGATAGGAGTCGTAGAGCATGGGCCGGGCCAGGACGTTGAAGCCGGCATCCACGGCCACAAAATTGACATGCGCCCTCTTGACCACGTTGACTGATGCGAGCATGACCGTGGTATCGGCCACGATGCTCCTGCCCGGCTCCAGGATGAGCTGGGGGGCGATGCCCAGGGCGCGGCAGCGGTCCCTGAAGATGGGCAATATCGCTGCCGCCAGGTCGGCGGGCGTGGGCGCGGGCAGGTCGGGATGGTACTGGATGCCCAGTCCCCCGCCCAGGTCGATGCGCTGAACCTTGCCGCCCGCGGCCTCCACGGCGGCAGCAATGTCCATCATCTTGCCCGCCGCCTCGGCGAAGGGAGCTGTGTCCAGGATCTGCGAGCCGATGTGGCAGTGCAGACCAATCGGCTTAACCCCTTCCAGGCCCATCGCCTTCTGGTAGGTCTGTGCCACCTGCTCCGCCGGAATGCCGAACTTGGAAGAACGAAGGCCGGTGGCGATCTTGGGATGGGTTTTGGGAGATACATCGGGATTGACCCGGAAGAGGATCTCAGCCTCGCGCCCCATTCGCTTCGCAGTTTGGGCGAGGTGCTCCAGCTCCTCGCGCGAGTCCACGGACATGCGCACGCCCGCCTGGAGAGCCATCTCGTGATCCTTCTCGCTCTTGGAGTTGCCGTTGTAGAGGATCATATCCCTAGGGATGCCGGCCATGCGCACCACAAAAAGCTCCCCCGCCGAAAATACATCAGCGCCCATGCCTTCCTGGGCGGCGATGCGTAGCATTGTGAGGTTGCCGTTGGCCTTTACGGCGAAGTACTTGTCCGCATCGGGAAAGGCTCGGTGGTAGGCGCGAATGTTCTCGCGCAGGCGGCTCTCGGAGGTGACGTAAAGAGGGGTGCCCTGCTGCAGGGCGAGGGCGAAGCAGTCAATGTCTTCCATGAAAAGATGATTGTCGCGAGAGGTGAGATGTGATTTAGGTCCGAACATGATTTTAACTGATCTCTCAGGGATTACTAAATCGTTTCTATTGGCTTGCGCCTCACTTGGCTACACCCCATCTTCAGCGCCGAAATCCTGGAGCGATTCGGTCATGAACGTATCCCCGTTCCCTGCTCTCATCCAGGTACTTCTTCACTCTGTCTTCATTATTATTATCGGTTAAATGTTTTCATTGTCAGAGGGAAGAGATGCGGCTCTTGTCCTTCGCCAAGGCCGCTTCTGCCTCTCCTTGCAGCCTCAGCGTCGCCCGGCGAGCTGCGGGGCAGGTGCTTGCTGGCCATCTGCAGGGACTTGGCATCCCTGGCCTGCTACCGGGCGTCCCTCTTCAAGGCCCTACTGCGTTCATCTGAATGGTGCGGAGTGTGGAAGATAGTTATATGGCTCTCTTTTTTTTGGATTTATGAAATATCGAAAAAGTTAAATACTATGATGATTACATTGTTATTATTAATATTATGTAAGCACAAAACCAAAACAATGAAACGGCTCCGGGGCTTTTCTGCTACCCTTAGCCATCCCCTCACCCTGGGCCGTTTTATCCCCCTCTGTACCACATGAGAATAAATTTAAATTATCAAAATTTTTGATTCTAAAACTGGGGCCACTTCGGCATATTGATATCCGTGTACCAGAAAGTGCCATACCAGGCATCGACTCCCAGATGCATATTCTCCCAGGGATAGCATTTCTGCTTGCTTTCGCATTTTAGCTCAGGACTGCATTTTATATCAGGGCAGATACATTTAGGGCATATTACAACCTTCTCGGCAGGCGGAGAGATAATTGTATTATTCGCCTCGCTTCCAACGAATTCCAGCTCCACTTTTTCCATGCCGGACGACGTGATCTTTGTATTATCGGTTACGCTTCCCACTATATCCACAACTACCGATCCTGGACCGCCAAATGCATAGGCACTGCAAGCCGATAGCATTAGCGCTAAAGCCAATATAATTGATTGCCTCAACTCCATTCCCCTCCAGCGAATTTCACATTTAAGCTAGACATATTTAACCTATGTTTTATATATACAGGAAGTAGAAAAATCTTTCGGGCCGATAAGGTCGGATTTCTTGGAGCATTCTTGGAAAAAGAAAATAGTACAAAAAGAAGATAAAAAAGAATATTTCCAAATTTGTGCTGCCTATTTCTTGTGATCCAAAAACATATCTCCAGGCCAAGTTTTGGCTAAGGGTTAGTTGTCCCTTTCCCCAAAGTGAGGATCTTTGGTGCAGTGCTTATGTGTCCCGGATCTTTTTTAATGAGCGGCCGGTTATACCTGGTGGGAATGTAGGAACTCCAGGGGTAGCATAGTGGCCTCTTGAAGTCGTCCCATGGGGTTTTATAGCATTTTTCCTCGCCACAGGGACAAGAGCCCCAGCACTCTCTTCCACATGTCTTGTTGACCACTTCCGCCGGGTAGCCGATCTGGATGTTGCTGGCGGTGCTGCCGACGATATTCACTTCGACCGGCATGCCGTCAGTTGCTATGATCGTGGTATTGTTCGCCCGGCTTCCCAGAATGTCAAGGCCTTTCGCCTGCCCGTCGATGGCACCCTGCGCGGCAGATGCCCATAGGATAAGTATGCTGATCAGAACAATTTGCTTTCTCAAACCTTTCGCCCCCTTTTATAATTAAGTCTATTAAAATGTCCTGGAAGTAGAAAAACCTTTTGTTGCAGGGCAAACCATTAAATCCCCTATCTGGAAGATTGGATGCATATGAAACTGATTTATGTGGCTGGCAAAGGAGGGGTGGGCAAAAGCGTCTGCTCGGCGGCTTCCGGCATCTGGACAGCGCGCCAGGGCAAGGATACCCTGGTCTTCTCCATGGACCCGGCCCACTCTCTCTCGGACATATTCGACATCGATCTGGGAAGCCGACCAATGAAGATTCGCGAGCATCTTTATGCCTATGAGCCAGATCTGGCCGAGGAGGCAAAAAGCTTCTTTCGCAGATACAAGAATATCTTCACTGCTCTCTTCGGCCTCTTCGAGGTGGTGGTGTTGCCCGAGGACTTCGGGAACATGCCCGGCGTCTCCGAGCTGATCTTCATGGACAAGTTAAACGACATCTACGTGGAGAAGCAGTACGACTTTGTGGTCATAGATTCGGCACCAACCGCCATGGTCCTGCCTTTGCTGCAACTGCCCTCCATCACCACCGGATTTGTCACAAAAGTGCTGGGCATGAGAAATAGATGGATGGGTGTGCTCGATCTTCTCCAGCCCGGTTTTGGTGATCGCATACTATCTGAAGTTCGGACCATGCGTCTGAAAGCCGAGACTATGCGTAACGCCCTGCTCGATCCGGAGGCGGCCAGCATCACTATTGTTACCATCCCCGAAAAAGCGGCCGTGGAAGAAAGCCGGCGCCTCATTGAGACGGTAGAGTCGCACGGAGTTGCAGTCTCTTCTATTATCATTAACCACGTGATCCGAGATTGCGACTGTCGCTTTTGCCGGGAGAAGAAGGCATCCCAGACCTCTTACATCCAGGAGCTGAGGGACCGCTACCGGGAAAAGCGCATTACAATCCTACCCGACTACGGAGGTGAGGTATTGGGTGAAGGCCTCTTGCAGGTGGCAGAGGACCTCTACGCCAAGGGTGAGATGAAAATTTAAGAGCATCTTCATGTCCTGGAGGGCCATCCCGCTGAGGAGATCCTGGATTTGGCCAAGAAACAGGATGTCTCCCTGATAATGATGGGCTCTGTGGGTAAGAGCTGGAGCCGACAGATCCGGGTGGGAAGCACGACCTTTGATGTAGCCCGCCGGGCGGAAAGCCCTGGTCCGGTAATTTTCCATCCATATCTGGGTCTCTGTGGTTTTGTTTGAGTTGCCAGCGATTATTAAACTCGCGGTTACGGAATCGAACCACAGAGGCGCAGAGCGCACAGAGGACGAACGCCGAGATTCAATTTCATTATTTTCCCGCAGCCTTTCGGATCTCCTCCATCATCATCAGGGCGGCTTTGTAGTACGCATCGCGAGGCATCAGCTCTCGGCACACCTGTTTTTGCAGCTCCTCGGAGATCGTGCCCTCTTTCGCGAGCTGGCGGCCTGCCTCTCGGGCAGCCCGGAAAACGCCCTCTACCAATCCCGTCTCCCCGGCCTTTACCATCTCCTTCATTCCTTCTGCCATGGGGCGGAGCAGGGCTCCGGCAAAGTCGCTGCTGCCGTCCGGCCTGGTGTAGATGGCCTTCATCTGCATGAGCATTGGATCGAACATGGACAGCTCCCAGGCGCTGCAGGTGGAGACGAGAACGGCCTTCTGCTTCTTTGCACCCAGGCCTCCCGGCACGTGAATGGGCAATTGCCTGTCCATCAGGTTTTTAAGGGGCCCTGTTGCGCCGGCATAGTAAACCGGGCTGGCCCAGACGATGACATCCGCCTCTTTTATCTTGGGCAAGAGCATCTGCATGTCATCCTTCTGGCCGCAAACCCCGGGATTTACAAACCAGCAGCTCATGTCTCCATTGCAGGCCCCGATCTTCAGCTTCCGCGTGTAAAATACTTCCACTTCGCTGCCTGCTTCCTTCATACCCTCCAGGAAGGGATGGAGGATCATGGCCGTATTTCCCTCTTCCATGTGAGGGCTGCCGTTTATCGCAAGAACCTTCATGAAAACGTTTTTTAGGCTCAATCAATAAATAATGATCGTATGTCCTCATATTCGGCGTATAGCGGAAGCGGTATTGATCAGATAGATCCCTTTGATGCCGGCGACTCCAACCTCTGGCGCAAAGCTGAATACCTGGGTCGCTACCTCTTTGCTGCTGATTTTCTTAGATCGCATAAACCGGATATTGTGGCCGATATCTCCTGCGGCCAGGGATACGGAGCTGCTGAGCTATGCAGTGTGGCCGGGAGGGTTATCGGAGTTGACGCCAATCGCGCTCTGATGGAATCGGCCAGCCAGAGGTTCAAAGCGCCAAACCTGCATTTTCTCCATAAGGACCTGGAAGATGATGAGCTGTCTCCCGAAATAGAAGTGGGCAGCGCTGCGGCTGTGGTCAGCTTCGAGACCCTGGAGCACTTGCTTGATCCCTTTCGGGCCGTAGCCCAGTTTTCCAAAATCCTGCAGCCGGGCGGTTTTTTTATCTGCTCAGTTACCAATGTCCTTTCCGAATCCGGAGACAGTAGCGGTCTTCCCAGAAACAAGGCCCACAAGCAATGGTTTAGTTTTGCCTCCCTCTCCCGCCTGGTGCAGCGGCACGAGATGCAGGTGATCTACCGGCTGGGCCAGTCCTGGTCCAAGGCGCTCTTTCGAAGAGAGCAGCAACTATCCAATGCCAAGCGAATCTCGCTAAAGCTTGGTGATGAGCCGAGCATGCATTCGCCGGAAATGATGCGATGGCTCTCTTATGTCGCAGCCTATCCCACGGTCGAG
>JAPKYC010000074.1 GCA_026394505.1 Methanothrix sp. | reverse complement strand
ATAGAATCGAGCTTATTGAGAATCTCATGAAAACGAGTGTATCCAGCATCAGTCTGCTCATGAAAGCGAACAAATAGTTCGCCCGCGCGCCAGCTTTTCTGCTCCGCTGCCATTCGCAGCACCAATAATTCGTCATCCTTTAAGGATTTCAGGGCATAGGTGAGGTGAACCAGGCGGGAACGATCGCAGGAGCCGGCCACATCCGCCAGAGAGACGCTCTTGGAGGCACGTTTTTCTGCAGATAGGCCGGACCTCTTGAGAAGGTCAATTCCCACCCGCAGGTCCCCGGACCTCTCTGTGCAGTCCACAACTGCCTCCAGGACATCATCGGCCATCACGCCAGGATAGAAGCCCATCTGCGCCCGGCGGCTCAGGATGTCGCGTATCTCTGATCGGGCGTAGAGAGGAAAGATGATTTCTTCCGGCTGAAATACGGAGACCACGCGCGGGTCGAGAACGTAGTTCAAGGCAAGCTCACTCATAACCCCGATCACGCCCATCCTGGCACCGGGACAGGTCTCATGGGCCCGTAAGAGGGAGTATAAGACGTGATCCACCTCTTTTTCATGGAAGAGATAATTTATATCGTCTAAAGCCACCATCAGTACTTTATCCTGGTCGGCTAATGCCTGGGCCACCTTCTCGAAGATGCGTTTGAAGGATATGCCGCTGGAGGGGGGGGAATGCTCGAAGATCTTTTTGTAGATCTGATAAAAGACAGAATATCTGGTAGAGTCCATCTGGCAGTTGACATGCACAGGGATGACCTTTGTCGAATGGGCCTCAATCTCCTCGAAGAGCTTGAAAAGCGCCGTAGTCTTGCCCGTGCCGGGCGGCCCGAGGCAAAGCGCATTAACAGGGCGGGCACCCTGCAAAGCGGGACGGATGCAGAATTTGAGGCTGTTCATCTGATCTTCCCGGTGCAAGAAGTGCTCGGGCAGGTGATCTAACTCGAACAGATCCCTGTCCTTGAAGAGCGTCTCCTCCCAGAGGAGCATATCAGGTTTTTCGGGGCTCACTGGTTGAGTATATTTTGTATTTCCTTCTTCAATATGGCGCTCACCATGCCGCCATCGGCTTTGCCCCTCAATTCCTTCATCACCAGGCCCATCAGTGGTGCTGCGGCCCTCTCTCCCTTGGAGCGCACCAGATCGACCTTGCTCGCCACAATTGCCTGCACGACCTTCTCCACATCAGCTTCATCCACGCCCGCCAGGCCAGCCGCCGCAGCCGCCTCATCTGCCGTCATTTCCGGATGCGCGGCCAGGGTAAGCAGCAGACCCGTCAGGCCCTCTTTGGCCACGCGGCCCTGGGCCATGAGGGCAAAGCTCTCCCCATAATGCCGGTCGGTGAGGTTGGAGACGGGCACTGCCTCACGGGCCAGCTCGATGGGGATGGTCTCCAGGGCCCGGACCACAATGGAGGGAGAAACCGAATAATTCTGCACAATCTCCTCAAAAAGCTGATAGTTGGGAGAAGCGGCGATAACCCGGGCCTGCTCGGCATTCAAGCCATATTCGCGCTCGAAACGCTTCGATCGCTCTGCAAAGAGCTCAGGCAGCCGCAGTTGACGAAGCATATCCTCCGTGATCACAACTGATGGCACATCCGTCTCCGGGTACATGCGGGCGGAGCCGGGCAGGGGCCGCATGTACTCCGAGCAGCCGTTGGGCAGAGCCCGGCGCGTCTCCTCAGGAACGCAGGATGATGCCTCGCGAGCCCGAACCAGCACGGCTTGTAGCGCCCGGTCAGCCCTTTCTCGAGGCCCGGTGACCATGATCACGGCGTCACCCTCGCCTGCCGCCAGCAGGCCGCGCACGGCCTCGACCTCCTCAGAGGTTACGCCATAAGCGGGAAGCTCATCGCTGTGAAAAATCCCGCCCACGCCTGCTCTTTTGGCTCTGTCCGACATCTCGGAACCGAGCCTGCGGTCGGGCTGAATCTCCCGACCCACCAAACCGGCAAAGCCCGCAAGCCTGCCGGCTAAGACCACGCCGCCACTCTTAAGGGAGCGGGCCAGCACCTTGGAGCCGGTTTTCGCGAAGATATCTGTAACGTTCCTTACAACATCATCAACCGAGGCCCTGCGCCGGATCAGCTCCTCTTTTATCTCCAATAGCCGTACCTGGCGCAGTGCCTCAAACTCCACCACCTTATCGACCAGGTTCAGGGCCTGCACGCCCTTAACCTCCACGCGCGCTCCGCCTTTGATGGAGACGTTCACATCCTGGCGAATGGTTCCAAGGCCCCGCTTGACGCGACCGGTAGAGCGCAGGATCATTCCCAGATAGGATGCCACCTCCCGGGCGTGCGTCGGAGAGACGATATCCGGAGCCGTGCCTATCTCCACCAGCGGAATGCCCAGCCTGTCCAGTGAGTAGACCATGCTGTCTCCTCGATCCTCGATGATGCGCGCCGCCTCCTCCTCCAGACTGAGGATGCTTATGCCCACAGCGCCCTCTCTGGTCTCGATACTGCCGTCCGATGCGACGTAGCCGGTGCGCTGAAAGCCGGAGGTGTTGGAGCCGTCTATCACCATCTTGCGCAGGGTCTGCAGCTCATCCACGATTTTCATGTTGAGCAGCCGGGCAATGACCAGGGAAATCTCGAGGGCCTCGGCATTTATCTCGCGGGGCGGCTCCTCATCCGCTTCTACCAGACAGGTGCTGTCATAAGACTTGTAATGGAATTTGCGCGATACCAGAACCTCTTCCAGCGCGGCGCGATCGATCTCGCCAAGCTCGCTACGCGAGGGTCTTAGATACCGGAAAAACTCGAAATTGGACTCCTCCACCTCCCGGTGTTTGGTGGGGCAGCCGCAGAAGAGCTTGCGGGCCGTGTCAAGCTGCTGGTGAATCTCAATGCCGCATATCAGGCCTAAAGCACGGTAATCTAATGCCATCGATCTACCTTTCAGAGACCAGGGGAGGTTTAACTCTTTTGACTGCCTCTCTAATATCCTCGGACTTGACCGTCTT
>JAPKYC010000283.1 GCA_026394505.1 Methanothrix sp. | reverse complement strand
CGTGGAGCACGAAGTACTTTTCCTGCTCTATCAGCCCCAGGATCTGGGGCAGATTGAACCGCGAGAGCGGCGGCAGACAGTAGTGTTTGCTGCTGTTGACAGGCCCGGCCGTGTTGAAGAAGCGCATGGATTTAGATAATTGGTTTTCCAGCTATTTTAATGCTTACCCCGGTGGAGTCGGAAGAAACATCTTCAATCGGCGGCTGGATCGGAAGAGCCGAAATTTGATATGAAATCTTTTCCACTCCCGCCCGCCGGAAGAGCCGGAAAGCAAGCGGCCCCTGGCACCGGGCCGGATCACGCCACCTTCCACAGCTTGATCGTTTTGTCACCGCCTCCCGAAGCCAGGGTACGACCGTCTGGACTGAAGGCCACACTCAACACCGAATCGGAGTCGTTCTGCAAAGTTCGTATCTCATTGCCGCTGGCGGCATCCCACAGCTTGATTGTATTGTCATCGCTGCCCGATGCAATTGTTCGCCCGTCCGGGCTGAAGGCCACGCTCCGCACCCAACCGGAGTGGCCTTTAAGTGTCCGAAGCTCAGATCCGCTTGCAGTATCCCATAGCATCACCGTGTTGTCCTCGCTTCCAGATGTCAGAGTTCGCCCGTCGGGGCTAAATGCCACACTCGACACAATATTTGAGTGGCCTATTAGGGTTCGAATTTCAGATCCGCTTGCGGCATCCCAGAGCTTTACTGTACCATTTTCACAGCCTGCTGCAAGAATGCTACCATCGGGGTTGAAGGCCACTGAATACTTGGCATTAGATGGATTCCCCAGGACAGCAATCAGCCCGTACTTCTCCACAGTCGGAAGAGCCCTCACAACGTACCCTTCCGACAGCCTCAGCGGCGTCTTTTCGTAAACATCTCTGATGCACAGGACGATGTGTTTGTCTCCCTGGAAGAATGGTCCGCCTGGATGCGCATTCCCCATTTCGTCTGGACCCCAATCAAGATTCAGCCAGACATCCTTAGTTTCAGTATCAATGTGGGTGTAGATCTTGTCCGTATCAAACTTCTCTTTCAGCCAGTCGATGATACCCTCTACCTGGTTGTTCTGAGCATTGATATTCCCGAGATAGACCTCGGTATAAGCGTGTCCGCCAATACTACTATTACGAGCAAGAATAATTCTGGTAGTGCCGCCTATAGATTCTATGAGCGCAGACATGAGAATGGCAAAATCGTCGCAATCCCCGCCGCCCACACAGTTTGCCCGATCTCCATTCTTGAGGGTCTGGTTGGCGAACATAAAATAATCGATGCCTCTCGGATCGGACACATAGCCCCAGCCTTTCTTTGAACCGTCTCCGTTCTTCAGGTAGTTGTAGATCGAGGCAATCTGCTCGATAGTTTTCTCTCCAGGATACTTGAGGGCGAGGACGACTGCATCATCATGCACTCGGGAATTATCAGGTTCCACTCTGGCATCCAGAGCCTTCTTAAGCTCTCCTGCATTTTTTTCGGTGGTGTTTCCCGGGGTACTGCCGCCGCCGGTAACGGGAAACTGCAAAACCTCATTATCCGATGGCGTGGTGACCGGGGGGACTCCGGCGAGGTCGGGAGACGAGGCGCGCAGGCTCTCCAGTTGATCGGCGGAATAGCCAGCAACTCCGGAGGAGCTGCTATCAAAGACGAAAGGCACGTCTGCGGCTAACCCATTACCGATGAGGAGAATCATGCTCTATTTTCCACCGAAGGCAATGATTTCAGTTCTTGAGGCTTTCATGTTAATGTTAACTCTCCGGCTCTGGCGAAGGCTGCATTGGCTTCTGTTGTCTTGCCTAATGCGTCAAGAGCAATGCCTTTGTTTCTCCAGGGCTCGGCAAGTTTGGGATCTAGCCTGATCGCCTCATCATAGGCTTTGATAGCCTCATCGTACTTGCCCTGATTAGCGAGTGCAGCGCCTTTGTTGGTCCAGGCCATGGCGAAGTTGGGATTGAGCCTAATGGCCTCATCAAAGCACTTGATAGCTTCGTCTCTTTTGTCCAGGTTACCAAGAGCACTGCCTTTGTCGTACCAAGCATCTGCATATTGTGGATTTAGTTCGATGGCTTTATCGAAAGCTCGAATGGCCAACTCATATTTGTCTTGATAATTGAGAGCAAGACCCTTTATGTACCAAGCTTCCGCTAACATTGGATTGATCTCAATGGCCTTATCGAAAGCTTGAATGGCCAACTCATATTTGCCCTGTTTACCAAAAAACATGCCTTTGTTAATCCAGGCGTATGCAATCTGTGGATTGATCTCAATGGCCTTATCGTAAGCTTGAATAGCCACATCATATTTACCTTGCAGGCTAGCCGTGCTTCCTTTATTATTCCATGCATCTGCAAACAATGGATTGATCGCGATGGCTCGGTCATATGCTTGGATGGCTTCATCATAATGGCCCAGATCTTTGAGTGTATTGCCTTTGCTGTACCAGGCATCTGCATATTGTGGATTTATCTCGATGGCTCTCTCGAATGCCTTTATGGCCTCGTCGTATTTGCCCAGATTCCTGAGGGCAACGCCTTTGTTGTCCCAGGACCATGCAAATTTAGGATCGAGTTTGATGGCTTCGTCAAAGCAATTAATGGCCTCATCGTATTTGCCCAGATTCGTGAGAGCAACGCCTTTTCCGTTTAAGGCATCGGCATAATTCGGATCTATTTCAATAGCTGTTTCATAGTATTCGATGGCTTCCTGGTATCTATTCAAATATTTAGACAAGACAAAGCCTTTCCCATACAATGCATTGGAATAAAACGGATTCAACTCAATGGCTTTATTGTAGCATTGAAGTGATTCGTTATATCTGCTCATATTAGTTAAACAATTGGCTTTATTTTGATACGCCTTTATATCCAGGGGATTTTGTGCCAAGATTTTATCGAAACAGTCTATTGCTTCATCATATCGCCCCAGTTCATCTAAATCTGCGCCTTTATTGAGCCATGCACTGGAAAATGCAGGCATATGCTCAATCGCTTTGTCATAATTCCTTATTGCATCTTCATGTCTATTTAGGAAATCAAGAGCTACGCCTCGATTGTACCAAGCTATTGCATAATCAGGCCTTATATTAATGGCTCTATCTAAATACCAAAGAGCCTCTTCATACTTACCCCTACCCGCAAGTTCGCTGCCATTATTTATCAGGACATCGATCTCATCAGGAAGACTTAGAGGAACCTTATTGAATTGTGTTCTTAGAGTGATAATCGTTTGTTTTTCTGCTGGGAAAAATGGACCCCCAGGATGGTCCGCCGACCAATCTAAGTTTAGCCAGACATCACCCGTTTCGGTATCTATATGTGTGAATATCCTTTCTGTATTATACTTGTTGCAGAGCCATTTTATGATATGATAAACGTTATCATTTTCATCATATATATTTCCAAGGTAGACCTCGGTGTATGCATGGCCTCCGATGGTTTTGTTGGAGGCAAGAATAATCCGTGCAGCTCCCCCGATAGATTCTATAAACGAGGACATGAGAATTGCAAAATCGTCGCAATCGCCCACACCAGAGCATTCTGATTTTGTACCTAAATAAATCGACTCATTTGCATATCGATAGTAGTCTACTCCCCTTGGATCGCTCACATAACGCCATCCTTCTCTCATATAGTTATGAATCGAACATATCTGTGCAATAGTCAGTGCTCCAGGAAACTTCGCTGATAGCAACGCAGCTGTATCGACTACAACTGGATTTCTAGCTTCTACCCTCGCGCTAAAAATGTCCTGTATCACTCCTATGTTCATTTCCTTTCTACTGCCAGGGGTGTTCTCCCCTCCGGTAACGGGAATAACCTGTAATTCATCAGAGGGCATAGAGGATATCAATGGCACTCCCCAAATGTCAGTAGACGCTGCATAGGCTTGCTCTAATTGAGCCGAAGTGTAATTAGCCGCGCCCAAAGTTTTCTCATCAAAGACGAAAGGCACGTCTGCCGCCGACCCCGGTCCCATCAGAAGGATCATGCCTAGCCAGAGAACTCTCGGGAACATCTCACATCCATTTTTCAAAGACTATAAATCCAGCATAACGGCCCTGGTGAAAGCGGCCTTCGCCTCCGTCTTCAGGATTTGCCCTTTGATGTACCAGGCATCTGCAGACCTTGGGTTCAAATCAATGGCCCTGTCACAGGCCAAAATGGCCTCATCATATCTGCCCATTTCGTAAAGGGCAACAGCCTTGTTATTCCAGGCCGTCGCGAATGAGGGCTCCAGCGCAATTGCCACATCAAAGCACTTTATGGCCTCAACGCATTTGCATGTGAGCATGAGCGCGATGCCTTTGTAGTTCCAGCTTTCTGCATTTTTTGGATTCATTTGAATTGACTGCTCGAATGCCTGAAGGGCTTCTTCGTATCTGCCCTGACCAAAGAGAACTTGACCTTTTTTCTGTTGGACCCTGTAGTCAAACTCTTTCTTGATCTCGCCCACCGTCTTGTAGGCTCTGCTGCCCGGAAACACCAGGATCTCGCTATCCTGGGGCGAAGATATCGCCGGCACTCCGGCCAGCTCCGGTGACGAAGCGCTGATGTTCACAAGCTGATCTGAGTCGTACCTTCCCACATCATTCGCACTCTCGTTGAAGACAAATGGGATATCTGCCGCGGCTGCGTGCCCCAGGAGAAAGACCAAGCCAAGCCAGACAGGAAAGCGTAACCTCATCTATAATTCCTCTATTGTCATAAGTCATTGATGTCCTTGATAAAAAGGTTTGTTATAGGAGATTCCTATATATCGAAGGATGTCCAAACGGTCCTCAATAGCCAATAGGAGGAAAAAAATGAGGAACGAACAGCTTAAGCCATTGTTAGTCCTATGCATTTTATGTTTAGGACTATTGCTGACGGGTGCAGTCATGGCCGAGGAGACATATAGTGCTTATCCGGGCGCGCCTACTCAAGTACCAACCCCAACGCCTGCATCTGCCACCGCACAACCAACAATAGCCAGTGCATACCCGACACAGCCCACCACAGTTACAACAACACCAACCATGCCGCAAGGAACCACTCCAGGCGCTGTAACTGCCGTATATTATACTCAGGCACCACCGGCTGCACAGCAAAATGTTCTGCTGACTTATAATATTCAGACCGCTCCGCCTGCGGCCGTATATTACAGTGGCTCATATCTGCCCTGGACATCATTCTATCAGGTATTCCCGGCAAATTCTCCGGCACTCTGGATTGCATCATCTGCCGGTTGGTCATGGTATGCAACCTGTCCCGCAGGCGGCTGGGTGCAGGTGCTGATGTACGTTCCTGTTACGGGAACCATGAAGCTTTATGACCTCTATCCAGACGGAACTACGAAGTACTACAGCTATGGCTTTGCTACGCCCGGCTACAAATACAGATGGTTCAATGCCAACGTGCCCGGCAGGTACTTAACTATGCTCACGATAGCCGATATTCCGAGCAACTATATCACAATCGATGTGGCATAGCTTTGAGGCATTATATCAAATTTGATTAGGAGGGACTACAAAATGTTGTTTAACATGCCTAAGGCATTGTTGGTCTTATGTATCTTATGCCTGGGAATTGCGTTGATGGGGATCGTTTCAGCCGATGACAATCAACCGGTGACGTATGGGGCTTATCCAGGGAAACCCACGACAGTTGTTGGTCAGCCGACGACGGCTAGCGCATACCCATCAGAGCCAACTACCGTTCCGGTCGTGCAGGCAACAAAAACCGTGCCTACGGGTGTTGTCGCGGCTTATCCTGGAGCGCCATCAAGCACGAGTGCAGTAACTGCAATCTATTCGACTCAGGCACCGCCAGCCAGTCAGCAGAGCGTCTTGCTGCCTTACAGCGTCCAGACCGCTCCGCCAACTGCTGTATATTATAGCGGCACTTTCATGCCCTGGACATCATTCTATCAGATATTCCCTGCAAAATCACCAGCACTCTGGGTGGCATCGTCTGCAGGATGGTCCTGGTATGCGAGCTGTCCTGTCGGAGGCTGGATTCAGAATCTGATGTATGTACCGTATACGGGAACCATGAAGCTCTATGAGTTCTACCCTGATGGCAGCATAAAGCTCTACAGTTATGGTTTCGCAACGCCAGGCTACAAGTACATCTGGTTCTGGGCAGACACGCCGGGCAGACATATCACTCTGTTCACGATATTCGACAAGCCCAGCAACTACATAACAATTGACGTCCTCTGAATTGGGGATTTATTCCCAAAAATTTTTTCTTTTGAACCAGAATCTAAAGACTATCGGCTCGAAAACTTTTTCATAGATTATATTATTATAGGGCAATAGAATTGTGGAGACTCAATGTTTAAAAGTCATTATTGGTTGTGGCCGCTGCATGTCTTCCTTCGACCAAAAGTTCCATCAACCCCTCACACTATCCTACCCATCATGTCTATTCACCCCATCGAATTTCGATATGGCAACAAAGAGATGAAGGATATCTGGGAAGAGGATTTCCGGTTGCGCTGTCTCTTTCGCGTGGAAGCGGCCCTCTCCCTTGCAGAAGAAGAGCTTGGCATGATCCCCCAGGGCGCAGCCGCGGAGATCGCCGCTGCAGCCGAGTCGACCCTTCCGGAAAGAGCCAAGCAGATCGAGGATGAGATCGGCCACGACATGATGGCCACCGTCCTGGCCATGGCGGAGTGCGCTCCGAAGTTTGGAGAGTGGATTCACCTGGGCGCCACCTCCAACGACATCCTGGACACGGCCACCGGCCTGCAGATCAAGGCCTCCTTGAATGTGCTGGAACCTAAATTGAAGAAGCTCCTGGCGCTGCTGCTGGATCTGGCCATGAAAAATAAAAACCTGGTCTGCGCCGGCAGAACGCACGGCCAGATTGCTGTGCCCACCACCTATGGCCTGCGATTCGCCATCTGGGCTTCGGAGATCGCGCGTCACATCGAGAGGCTGGAGCAACTGCGGCCCCGCGCCGGCGTAGGCAAAATGAGCGGGGCGGTGGGCACCCAGGCTGCCTTCGGACTTAAAGGAATGGTGATTCAGGCGCGGGTCATGGAGCACCTCGGCCTCAATGAAGTGGACGCATCCAATCAGGTGGTGCAGCGCGACCGGCATGCAGAGATGGTCTGCTGGATGGCGCTCGTTGCCTCCACCCTGGACAAGATATTCGTGGAGATGCGCACCTTGCAGCGCACGGAGATTGCCGAGGTGGAGGAGGGCTTCGGCAAAAAGCAGGTGGGCTCCTCGACCATGCCCCACAAGAGAAATCCGATTAAGTCGGAGCAGATCTGCGGCCTTTCAAGAATCGTGCGAGCACAAATCCTGCCCGCCTTTGAGAACATTCCCCTCTGGGATGAGCGCGATCTGACCAACAGTAGCTGCGAGCGCATCATCTTCCCGGAAGCTTTCATCTTCACCGACCACCTCATCACCCTGGCCACGCGCACGCTCAGCAGGATGTCGCTTCGGCCTGAGAATATCGAGCGCAATTTGACAATGCTACACGGACTGAATATGGCCGAGAACGTGATGGTGGAGCTGGCCAAGAAGGGCGTGGGCCGGCAGCAGGCACACGAGATCATGCGCCAGAGTTCTATGGCTGCCTTCGAGCAAAAGAGGAGGCTGAATGATGTTCTTTTAGAGAACGAGATGGTCATGCGCCACCTGAGTGCCGGGGAGATAGAGGCGTTGCTTGATCCGCACCAGTACATCGGAACAGCCGTGGCTCAGGTAGAGAGGCTCTACGAGAAGCTGCAAAAGCTCTACCTTGCCTGAGGATGGCATCGGTTTTCCTTCTCAAGCCCGGCTCAATCGAAAGGGACGAGTGCGGCCGGATCTTAGATGCTCGATCTTCAGTGACTCTGGTAATGGGCGGGCGGCATAAGATTATAGTTGACAGCGGCCAACAGGGGGAAGAAGTGACGCTTTGCAAGGCATTGGCAAAGCTATGCATAAAGCCAGGGGAGATCGACTGCATTGTCAATACCCATTCTCATTCCGATCACTGCGGCAACAATCATCTTTTTTCCCGGGCGAAGGTCCTGGCGGCAAAGGAGGGAGATGTCATTGCACCCGGCGTTTGGGTTTTGGCAACTCCCGGCCATAGCATGGACAGCATTTCCATCGTAGTTGAGACGGAAATGGTAATAGTAATAGCAGGCGATGCCCTTCCTACTCTTGGCAACTTGCAAAAAAAGGTTCCCCCTGCCTTGCATGTCGATCGCGCCCTGGCCGTGGCCAGCATGCAGAGAATAATGGCACTTGCAGATTTTGTAGTTCCTGGGCACGATTTTCCTTTCTCCATCAAAAAAAAAGCTTACGTCCCCCTTCCCTTCAGAATAGGGCCTGGCGAGAGGAGTGCAGGGTCTAAGCTTCCTGATTAAATTCTGGCAAAATTGATCCAGCGATCCCTTGTATATGAAGGAGAGATATACCCGGAAATCTAAGATTAGGCAACCTATAAATACTTATAAAATGTATATGCTATGCGAATGCAGCTAAAATTGACATCAAAGGAGAGGTTAGTTCTTTACGGTCTTGCCAGATATCCGGGGCTCAGTGACATAGATCTCGCTTCTAATATAGGCGTTGATCGCTCAACGATATTCAAGAGCAAAAGAAAGTT
>JAPKYC010000115.1 GCA_026394505.1 Methanothrix sp. | reverse complement strand
GGAACTTCAATCATGCCAGGCAATCCTGCCGCCCCGGACGCCATCGGCGAGCCCGTCACCGAGCTGGACGAGTTCTGGCTGGAGACGGCCAGGACCACTGACCGTGAGTTCGTTGCCTCGCTGGAGGAGGCGGCCAAGCAGCTCATCGGCGCGGTACCTTTGGTGGAGGGCATCTACTTTGCTGCCATATCCTTCAGCAACCTGGGAAAAGTCATCGCGGTGCAGGGCACGGAGGCGGATTTTCGCATCCTGCTCTTCGTCAGCCCCATCGTCCTCTGGCTGGTCTGCCTCTTCTTTGCCGTGCGCGTCTTCACGCCGCAGACCTACAAGACGAACTTAAGCTCGCCGCAGCTTGCCGAGCGGTTTTACCAGGACCTGGTGGGCTACAAGCACCGCAATTTGTTGCGGGCTTACTTTGCGCTCCTGGCCGGGTTTGTGCCGCTGGTGGTGGCTGTGGTGTACCGCCTGTTGCTCCTGGACGGGCCCGGCTAATCCGCGCCAAACAGCCACCAGCTTGTTCTCTCTTCCTGCTCTAAATCGCCCCTTTACTTGCAATGGCACTCTGCGTATGTCACTTTCATTGTCTTGGGGTCACGATATATCGTATTCAACTGGCACTTTTTGCCAACAGCGCATTGGCCCACGCATTTTCCCAGGTTGTAGTCGTAACGGCAAATCGCTTGCTCAGGCGTCTTGAAGCAGTACCTGAACAGTCCCTTCTCTGCATCTATTACCCCGCAGACAATTGGGTTGCCATTGGCATCCAGACAGTTGTCCCTGAGGCCTTTTGCCAACGCCTCTTCTTTGCTCACGCAGACACATCCAGTGGGACAGACGACGGCTGGAATCTGATAGCAGAATTTCGGGTATCCACGGGGATCTTTGCCGCACTCCTTCTTTTGGTTCTGGCAGAATTTATTGTAGCCCAGCTTCTTGGCCTCTTCTTCTGTCAAGCATCTGCACTCTGCCGGACACGGGCTGGCGGCTGAGAAGCAATACAATGGCTTTTTATTCGCATCATAACCGCAGGATATCCTCTGACCGGAGCAAGGACTGTAGCCCATTTCTTTGGCTTTTTCCTCGGTCAGGCAGTTGCAGCCCTGGGGGCATTTGGCTTTGAAGCAATACTTAAGAAGCATAGCCCCAGTAGGTGACTTCTCTTCACCGCAGGGAGCCGTCGTGCACATATCAAAATTTCCTTCGCCAAATAGCTCATTTGCCTGAGCATTAGTGAGACACCGGCAGCCCTCAGCGCAGGGCTGAGCGCATGCTGACCAGGACATCAGTGCAAGGGCGGCCAATAATACGAGAAGCAAAGATGCTCTGAACCATTTTCTTATCCGCATTTTTATTCATCTCCTTTTGCAATGGGTGCTCCTCTGGATGGTGGTCCCTCTTGGGTTGTGTTTTCCGGCAGATTCATCGAGCGGCGAACACCCTGATTGATTTAGTATATCTGCGATTATTTATCAAGTTTTTCCCTGTTTTACACGAATAATGATAGTAATTGCATATGAGAGTCTACATAGCTTCTCTTGTCAATCAGCATCTGGCAGACTGCAAATTCCCAGAGGTTGCTTCATCTGAAGAGAGCACATCGGCGCGGTAACTCTGGTGGAGGGCATCTACTTCGCCGCCATATCCTCCAGCGACCTGCGAAAAGTGATGGTCGCGCAGGGCCAGGAGGCGTGGCTAAGCATCCTGCTCTTCGTGAACCCCATCGTCCTCTGGCTGGTCTGCCTCTTCTTTGCCGTGCGCGTGTTCACGCCGGAGACCTACAAGACGAACTTAAGCTCGCCCCAGCTTGGCGAGCAGTTCTACCGGGAGATGGTGGACTACAAGCACAGGAATTTATTGAGGGCTTACTTTGCGCTCCTGGCCGGGTTTGTGCCGCTGGTGGTGGCTGTGGTGTTCTACCTGAGGCTCCTGGGTGGGCCGGGCTGAAGGCAGTAATTGTGCCTTTGTGACTTTGTGGTGATCGTATTCCGCAGTCAACTACATCTGAGACTTCAGATTCAACTCGTTTCGTGAAGGTCGATATTTAGTCGCCTCCGTCCGTTCGTCCTCTGTGCGCTCTGTGACTCTGTGGTTTAAGAAAAATGAAAATTGGATTGCGCCCATCTCAGATCGGTATGAAACCGTTCTCTACAGCTATCTGCTGGCCACCAGGGCTCAGGACATAATCTATAAAGGCCCTGGCACCGGATGAGGGCTCTCCTAAAGTTATAAAGTAGAGCTTTCTGGCCAGCGGATAGGCTCCACTCTTTATGCTCTCAATTGTGGGCTGGATGCCGTCCAGAGATATCACCTTAGTGTCTCCCCTCATGACAAAGCTGTATCCCATATAGCCGATGGCGTTGCCGCTGCGCTGGGTACTGAACTTGACCTCAGAGCTCTCCCCCGCATCATAAGATACACCTGGAGTCTCCGCCTCCCGGCTTCCCATTATGATCTCATTGAAGGTGTCCCTGGTTCCCGAGCCTGCCCTTCTGCCGACGACGAATATATCCGTGTTCGGCCCGCCCAGCTCTTCCCAGTTGGTTATGTCTCCGGCATAAATCTGCTTAACTTCATCTTTGCTGAGTGTTGTTACTCCGCAGTCATACACATCTGGACTTACTACCAGGCATATGGCATCAAATCCCACCGGCTGCTCGATAAAACGCACGGAAGGCGTCTCATATCTCTGCCGTTCTTCCAGTTTGATCTCTCGGGAGCTCATGGCAATATCCGATCTGCCCTCAGCTACGTCCACGATGCCTACGCCGCTACCACCTGATTTTACGTTCACGGTGTAGTTGTCCTGCATCATATTGAACTCCTCGGCAGCGAGCTCTGCCATAGGCATGACCGTGCTCGACCCTGAAACTACAACCGTCATCTCTCTGGCCACACTTTGTGCCTCCGCCAGGAAAAAAACCAGCAACAATATCAATAGCTTGCTCTCGGCTCTCATCCGGGTATGGTTTGCCATTCTATTATGTAAGGTTGATGTCAGATTGGTATGAAACCCTCTTCCTTTGCGATCTTCTGGCCCTGTGGCCCTTGCACAAAATCTATGAATGCCTGTGCACCGTTCGTAGGCTTTCCGAAGGTGTTGAAATAGAGATGCCTGTGCAGCTCATAAAGATCCAATTTTATGTTATCGTAGCTCGGCGCGACTCCGTTAAAGGCTATGCCGGCAACGCCGCTCCCTAAATAGTTGAATCCCAGATAGCCTATCGCCTTATCGCTTCCCGATATGGCAGTCTTGACCTCGGCCCCTCCAAAGGCTACGGTGTCAACGCCCGGCGTCTCGGCATCTCTGCTGCCCAGGACTGCCTCATTGAAGTTGTCACGGGTTCCGGAACCATCTTCACGAGATATCACGTAAATGTCTGCATCCGGGCCGCCAACCTCCTTCCAGTTGGTGATGTTTCCAGAATAGATATCTTTGACCTGCTGCCGGGAGAGGCCCGTCACTCCCGCCAGATAAACCTCATCGCTCACCGCCAGGCTGATACCGTCCAGCCCGACCAAAAACTCCTCAAAAGAGTCGCCAAATCTTTGCTTTTCGTCCTCGGTTACTTCACGTGAAGCCATAGCTATGTCATTCTTGCGCTCGGCAATGCCCAGAATTCCGGCACCGGTCCCTCCGGCGGAAACCGTCACCACATAATCCTTCTGCTGGACATTGAATTCTTCTGCCGCAGCCTCGGCCAAAGGCATCACGGTTGATGATCCCGAGACGGTAACATCCCGGGCCGATGCCGACCAGGGGACGAAGGACGCCAGCAGAGCGATAAACAAGATGACAATTATTTTTCTAATTATCCCCACCATCAGAAAGGGCATCGTCAAAATATGTAAAGCTTATCGTCGCAATTTGCTATCATATTAATCATACACTTTCGTATAGGGTAGTCCTCTGCACCGCTCTCTTTCCCCGCCCTTCTATAAGCTGTATCAGCTCCGCCCCAGAAATGCAGGGCGCCTCCCTGGCATTGCGGGCAATTCCCTCATCCATGAGCGTTCCTCCCAGATCGTTGGCACCCCAATCCAAAGCCGCAGCCGCGGCTTCTCGGCCCAATTTGGTCCAGCTCGCCTGGATGTTGGTGATGTTGGGATAGAGAGCAACCCTGGCCAGAGCATGCATCTTCAGACGATCTAAGAGATCGGCACCTTTGGCAATCTTGCCCAGCATATTATTATCAGGAATAAAGGGAAGCAGAACCATCTCTGTAAACCCACCCGTTTCCGACTGAATCTCCTTTAAGATCTGCAGGTGCCGCAGGCGATCTTCCAGGCGCTCCACATGGCCAAAGAGCATGGTCGAGGTGGTGGGAATTCCCAGCATATGGGCAGTTGTGATAATCTCCCGCCACTCCTCTGCCTTCAGCTTATCCGGGCATATCTTCTGGCGCACAGAATCGACAAGAATCTCAGCCGCCGTGCCGGGCATGGAGCCTAGACCGCTCCTTTTTAACTCCTGCAGGGCCTCTTTCACCTCGACATGGGAATTTCGGGACATGTGCAGCACCTCCATGGGAGAGTAGGCATGCAGATGCATCCTGGGGTAGTCGCGATGGATTAACTCCAGGATCCGGCAGTAATCCTCCAGCATCATTTCCGGGGCAAGCCCCCCTTGCAGGCAGATCTCTGTTGCACCCAATCGCTCTGCCTCGCCGGTGCGCTCTAAAATCTGCTCAGGCGTGAGGAAATAGATAACACCGTGCTTGAAAGAGCAGAACCGGCAGGTTCCTGTGCATTCATTGGTGAAGTTGATATTTCGGTTTATGACAAAAGAGACGGCATCCCCACAGCTCTTTTCCAGCAGTGCATTGGACAAGCGAAAGAGGCGCAGGGGCTCTGACCAGAGCCGCTTCAGCTCATTTTGATCGGAATATGGCTCTGCAAGAGATGTAACCGTCTCCGAGACATCTGAGATCATCAGGATTCTCACGCTCCCCAAGCCTCACCTGCGGGCCGCTATTATACCGGGCAGTCCTCGCTCCTGGCAATGCTTGCCATTCTGCGTTCTTTGGGAATCTGGGAAACAAGCTTGCCATGTGAGTACAGACCGCACCCAAGCACATCCCCTCTATAAAATACCACCACATAGCCGATCTCACAGTCCGATTCTATACCCTGGCTGCCCCCTTCCAGGAAGATCACGGCCTCTTCCCGATTCAGATGAAGAAGGTTTTTGGTGGCATATCTGCCGAAGATCTGCAGAGCAGAGGTGGTGGGCTTCCAGGGGCGGTCTTTGCAGCTCATGATGCGCATTCCAATGGTCTCGTAGCTGAGCCGGGGAAGATCGACATCGCTAATGGCCCAGATGCTTCTAGCTTTCCGGAAAAATTTGCAGCCGGCAAATGCCGGGCCAGGAATGCCGAATCGGTCTTGCCACAGCTTTGCTATGAGAGACTTCTCTAGCGGCTCGAATATATTCCTAATTCTTGATGATCTTGGCGACATAAAAGCCTCCCGTATCGTTGATATGAGGGTAGTAGCGGGCGGTGCACGACAATTCATCGCTTAGTCTTTTGCCGTTCCACTCTGTTATTCCCGGACATTCCAAAAGGCCGGGAATGCAGACCTTCTCCAGACGGAACTCATCCGCCTCCCCCAGTGCCGCCTGCACCACCAGCTCGTTTTCCTCCGGGGCATAGGTGCAGGTGGAGTAGACCACGACTCCCCCCGGCTTGGTCAGGCGCAGGGCGTTTTTGAGAAGGTCGATCTGCAGGACCTGCAAATCCAGGGATCTTTCGGGGCTGCATCTGGATAGGACTCCCGGACCTCTTCTCTCCCGGCCCTCGCTGGAGCAGGGGGCATCCACCAGGACCCGGTCGAAGGGGCCACGGGGAAAATTGCGACCGTCATAGCGGGTGACGGCCACATTCAGCACTCCCAGCCGCTCGCAGTTCGAGCGCAGGGGGGCAACTCTTGCCAGGGAAGGCTCATTGGCGATTACCAGGCCCCGATTCTCCATCATCTGCGAGATCTCTGTGGTCTTGCTGCCAGGAGAGGCACACAGGTCCAGTATGCTTTCGCCCGGCTCTGGGCCGAGCACCAGGGGCGGAACCATGGACAGCTCCTCCTGGATGTGAATGTAGCCCAGAAGGTTTTCCAGCAGCTTGCCTGGACTCTCTATGTCCAGCTTCAGGCCCAGAGGATACCAGTGGAAGCTCTGAAAGAGCACGCCCTCTTCCTCCAGCCTTTCCAGGAGCTTTTCTCTCGTTATCTTCAGAGTATTTATTCGTGCGGAGTTGTAGAGAGGCTGGCATTGAATGGCCTGGAAGGCAACATAATCCGGCACGATTTCCCTGTATCTATCCAGGTAGTCCATGTACGAGAAAAAGGCATCCTAGCAGAAATAAATTGGCCTTGCATGAGCAAAAGGATTTAATAGTCGGATAACGAGGGAGCTGATCGCGAAAAGTATTTTGTGGCTTTCGCAAAGGACGGTGAAGTATTTTGGCAAATTACGATGCAGATAGGTCCTCCATGGGCACTCCTGCCCCGGTAGAGGTCGGAAAAGAGTACGATGTCAATATTGAGGACATTGCCAGGGAAGGCGACGGCATTGCCCGATTGGAAGGTTTTGTGATATTCGTGGCCGATACCAAGGTAGGCGACGCAGTCAAGATCCAGATCGATAAGGTAATGAGACGCTTTGCCATCGGTCATAAAGTTTGAATCTACTGGATTCATGCCAATGAGGTCGAAGGTTCTCAGAACCCGACCAAATATTTGTTTGATTTTATAATAATTAAGTGGCCAATATGGTCTTCAAGTCCTCCAGAAACAGGTCAATGTTCTCCCGTGTCATATGCTTCATCAGGATCAGTCGCAGGGCTCTATTGGGCTCGCGGGTCATGGAGACATGCCAACCCTTCTTCATCAGCTCCTCGCGCACTTCCGCCGGAGAGGGGACCTGCAATGCCACCACATTCATGACAGGCTCGATCGCCGGCTGAATGCCGATTTCTCTTGCGCCTTTAACCAGATGATGGGTCAGATCCATACAGTAGCCGACCATTCTCTTGAAGCCTTCCCGGCCCAGATGCATCATCACGGCGTAAGTGGCCGCGGCTGCTGCTCCGCTCCTCGTGCCGGTTAGAGATGCCTGTCTCGCCTTGGTAAGATAATGAGTCTCCGTCTCCAGGGCGCTCAAGCACTCCTGCCCGCGGAAGAGCAGGCCGCCGGCGGGAATGGTGCTCATGCCCATCTTATGAGGGTCGATGGTGATGGAGGATACTGCTGGCACCGAAAAATCCCAGGCAAATTTTCTATCCAGGAAGGGCAGGACAAAGCCGCCGAAGGCAGCATCCACATGCAAGTGAATGCCCCGCTCCGCGGCCAACCTGGCCAACTGCTCAATGGGGTCCACCTGGCCATACTCCGTAGTTCCAGCTATGCCCACCAGGGCAATGGTTCTCTCGTCCAGCAGAGACTCGACCGAAGACAGGTCAACCTTGAGGTCCTCATCCAGCTCCGCCTTTCGCACCTCCAGACAGAGAAGATCTCCGATCTTGTCGAAGGAGAAGTGGGCCGAGGCGGGAACGATGATATTGCCGTCTTTTCTGCCGGCCTCATTCCTGGCCGCCCGGATGGCCTGGATGTTGGACTCCGTGCCGCCCGTGGAGATATAGCCCGAGGCGTCCGGGCAGCCCAGCATCTCGCCCAGCATCTGCACCACGCGCTCTTCCAGTTCGGCCACGCCCGGAAACAATCCCGGATCGCCCAGGTTTGTCTCCAGGAACATGTCGTGAGCCCTTATCGCGATTGGGTGGGGCAGGGTGCACATGGTGGAGAAGAACCGGTCATAGCTGTAGTCACTGGCTCTCGTTTCCGCCAGGATGCGCATTACCTCATCTTCGGGAAGGGCTTTGTCTCTCATTTTGATTCCATTTCTTTATTTCCTGTTTCTCAGGGCATTGAGCATAAGGATCTTCTCGCTTCTGGCCACCGTCTCCCGGACCGTGGCCACGGCATCGATGTTGGCGGATATGCTGGTGATGCCGATTTCCACCAGCCTCTTGGCCATCTCCGGGTATGATCCGGCCTGGCCGCAGATGGAGGTCTTGACTCCCGCCTCATTGCAGCGCTCCACCACGTACTCGATGAGCTTGATTATGGCGGGATGCATTTCAGAGTAGAGCCCGGCCACGTTCTCGTTGTTGCGGTCTACCGCCAGGGTGTACTGGGTCAGATCATTGGTGCCGAAGGAGACAAAATCTATTCCATCCTCGATGAAGTCTTCAATGGTGAGCGCAGCGCCGGGGGTCTCCACCATGATACCTACATCGATTTTCTCCAGGTCCAGATTCTCCTCGATCATGATGGCCTTGGCTTTCTGAAACTCGCGAACGTGCTGCACCATGGGCAGCATGATGCCAACGTTGGTAAGGCCCATCTCATGCAGCTTCTTAAAAGCCCTTATCTCCAGGCGAAAGTGCTCCGTCTCCGTCAGGTCGCGCCGAATTCCGCGCCAGCCGAGCATGGGATTGTGCTCGTGAGGCTCACCCTCGCCGCCCTCCATGGCCCGGAACTCATCCGTAGGCGCATCCAGGGTGCGCACCCACACCGGTTTGGGGTAGAAGGCATCGGCCACGACCTTGATGCCTTTGACCAGCTCCTCGATGTACTCCTCGGTCTTGCCGTTCTTGATGTACCAGTTGGGCGTCTTGCCCAGGCCCAGGATCATATGCTCGATTCTCAAAAGGCCGACGCCGTCAGCCATTGTGTCTGCCGCGGCTGCTGCCCGGTCCGGCTCGCTGACATTGACCTTGATTTCTGTAGCCGTAATGGGTTTAGAGAAGACCACACCCCCCGCACTGGCTGCGGACGCAGGCTTGGCAGGCGCTGCCAGGGCCACGCGACCTTCGTAAACGATGCCCTTGCCGCCATCTACTGTGATCTCCATGCCTTCTTTCAGGATAGTTGTGGCCTTCTTAGTTCCCACCACGGCCGGGCAGCCCAGCTCGCGGCTCACGATGGCTGCATGGCAGGCCATGCCGCCCTCGTCGGTGACGATAGCCCCGGCGCGCTTCATGCCCGGAACCATGTCCGGCATGGTCATCCTGGTGACCATGATGTCGCCCGGCTTGACCTTATCCAGCTCTCTGCCGCTAGCGATTAATCGCACAACGCCCGTGGCCACTCCCGGAGCGGCTCCCAGACCCGTGAACAAAATCTTGCCGCTGGCTGCTGCTTGCTCGGCCTTTTTGGCGTTGTTGATAGTGGTGATGGGGCGGGACTGGAGGATGTAGATCTTGTCTTTCTCTACGCCCCACTCGATGTCCTGGGGGATGGCGTAGTGCTTCTCCAGGATCTCGGCATATTTGGCCAGCTCAATTGCCTCGTTGTCCGTGAGAACGATGGCCTCTTTCTTCTCGGCCGGGACCTTGATCGTGACCGTCTTCTGGGTCTTGGGGTCCCTGATGATCATTATCTCCTTGCTGGCGATGTACTTGCTGATGATATTCTTGGTCTTTCTGTCCACGACGAAGTTATCGGGAGAGACGCTGCCGCTAACGACGGATTCGCCCAGGCCCCAGGCGCCTTCTATGACCACGAGGGGCTCGCCGGTGGAGGGCTCTGAGCTGAACATGACACCCGACTTATCGGAGTCCACCATCTTCTGCACAATGGCGGAGAGGTTGACCTTATC
>JAPKYC010000249.1 GCA_026394505.1 Methanothrix sp. | reverse complement strand
GGGGCTTTCGCCCGCGATTGTGCTCTGGGAAAAGCGGGCGAGGCGATCATGGGGCACGAGTTTCACCACTCCGAGATGCTGATGGATGATGGTGTCAAGTACGCCATTCGCCTGGAGCGGGGCACGGGCATCAAGGATGGCTGGGACGGCATGTGCGAGGGGAATTTAGTGGCCAGCTATACCCACATCCACAGCGCATCCTTCCGGGGATTTCCAGCGGAGTTCATCGGGGCCTGCAGGAGAAGGAAGGGCTGAGGAGAATTGGGGGGTTCAACCGCTTTCGTCAAAATCAAACTTGAGCAACTTCGGCACGCAGGGAGAAGACTCCACGTTCATGGTTTAGTCGTTTCTTCGCGCCAGTCAAGGCTTCGCGTGAGACCGTTACCCCAAGAATATCATCCGCAGCCCTTCAGCCTCCTTCTCAGCGTCGCAGGAATGACCTCGTCTGGGCCCCTTCTTGCAGGCCTCCTCTCGCATTCAGCGCTTTGCCGCTTACCTGATCTTCTTCAGCAGCTCGCTCACTATTTCAGCGTCGAAATACTCAGGATCGTATTCATGCTCCAGCCACTCCAGCATGTCCGCGTGCTCCGGGTGGCTTGGGTCATCGAGGGCCTTCAGGAGATGGTAGTATCCTCCTTCACCACCACAGTCCTCCGGAGGGGCAGAACGCTTGCCCTTCAGGCAGACCGGTACTTTCAGCTCCTCCAGAGGCCGGAAGATCTTCTCTACCAGGATAGTGTGACCCCAGCCATCTCCAAAGTCGTACTCATAGGTGAACTTGAACTTCTCCTCAGGGATGACGTTGCTCAGTTTGACCTTCTTCTCATCCGTAAAATCGTCGCCCAGCATATCCGCTTCTCTGGAGATGACGCTGTAGCTCTCGCCTTTTATCACGAACTGGTGCAGATGGTAGTCATCCCATCCCATGACCACTTGCAGAATCTTGTGAAGCTTGAATAGGGTTATGTCCCCGCGAACCTGAACTCTCCGCCAGATGGGCGGCCTTATTCCATCAAGAGTCACTTTTAGTTGGTAGACTGCCTCGGGCTCGGACGGAACTGAAGAATCCTTTGCTTTTTTTGCCATAGTTCACGATTAAGGATGCTCTCAGGATTTCATCTTTTCTGCTCAATTCAGAGATCTTGGGCCGGCCGGCGCAAAAATCATGGGGCACGAGCATCAAGAATGGCTGGGACGGCATGTGCGAGGGAAACATGGCGGCCAGCCACACCCACATCCACAGCGCCTCCTTCCGGGGATTTCCGGCCAACTTCATCAAGGCCTGCAAAGATAGATAGGGCTCGAAAAAAATCTGTGTAACTACATTATCCCTATCTTGTTCTTGATGACCCCGATATCCTTTTCCATCCTCTTTAGTCGATCCGTGTTGCTGTGATATACCAGGTCGTCGCGCAGATCGCGGATCTCGCCGGTGGTCTCATCTTGCTTCACCAGCATTTGATCTTGCTTTTCCAGCATCTGGTCCTGCTTGCCAAGCATCTGATCCATCTTTTTATTTATTCCCCTGACTTCGGCGATGGTTTCGTCATGCTTCTCCAGCATCCGATCCATTTTGTTGTTCATCCCTAAGAGTGGTGGAATTGCCTTGTTCAACTGCGCTGATGTATTTATTGCCGCATACTTTTCCAGAGGAATGACTTTCCCTGAGAACTCGGATACCTCAATAGTATCTACCACGGCCAGCTCGGGCTTACTCGATCTCACCAAATCTTCGAAGTATGATACGCTCCCTTCATCTCCCTCTGCCAGGACTATGACCGCAGGATTGCCGTTCTCAATGCGGTTTCTGGCCTGAAAGCCGCACAGCCCGCAACTTATGGCCACATCAGTAAGCCAGGGTCGATAGCCTACTCCGTGCACTTTGCCGCCCGAGATTATCATTCTGATCTTCATGCCAAAGTGTTGTTTGGTTTGTAGCTATTTAGCTATTTCCGGTCCTCTGCGCCTCTGCGGTTGAGAAGTCGTTAGACGCTGCTGGTTATAACCAATGGTTACGAGCTGCCACCACATAGGCACAGAGTGCACGGAGAACTCACAGGGGACTCGATTATTCTATTACCCACTCGAAATAGCGAGGAACCAAACAAATTCCAGGCCTCGCTGTACCAGCTCCCGCAGGAGGGCGAAAGTCAAGCCCC
>JAPKYC010000193.1 GCA_026394505.1 Methanothrix sp. | reverse complement strand
ATAGAAAATAAGTAGTTATAAGGTCATTTTTGCGAAAAATTTTAATAAGAAATTGCCAAAACTATAATTAATTTTTGGTTAGACCCTACAAAAAAGCAGGATGCAGAGACTTAAGTGGGTCAACTTCTTATAAACTCCGGTATGAAGAAGCTATCAGGCTGGATTCCAACCTCACCGCAGCCGAGTACAACAAAGGCCTTGCCCTCCATGACCTGGGAATTAACTGGTACAACAAAGGCTATGATCTCAGGAACCTGGGCAAGTTCGACGAGGCAATCAAGTGCTTCGATGAAGCAATTAAATTGGACCCGCAACTTTCCGATGCCTGGAATGACAAAGGCCTAGCCCTGAGTGGCCTGGGCAAGCACGATAAAGCTATAAAAGCTTATGATGAAGCTATCAGGGTAGAGCCCACGTTTGTCATGGCCTGGAACAACAAAGGCGTTGCACTTGCGGACCAGGGTAAGTACGACGAGTCCATCAAGGCTTATGATGAGGCTAACAGGTTAGATCCAAACTATGCCAATGCATGGAACAACAAAGGCCTTGCTCTTGCTGGTCAGGGTAAGTATGGTGAGTCTATCACGGCTTTTGATGAGGCCATCAGACTCGATCCTAACGATGCCGGGTTCTTGCATAACAAAGACGCTTCTCTCTGTAGACTAGGCAAGTGCACAAAGCCCGCTGAGTTTGATGATACCTGGATGAATTCCCAGCCAAGCGCTGCCACAACTGGTCACACATACAGCGGCAAAAGCACACCCCCGATTAGCGACACGGCTGTCGGCAATGTGCGTGGCAGTTACTTAGGGAACTCGGATACAAAAGTCTATCATCATCCTTCATGTGCATGGGCTCAGAAAATTGATTCTGAGAATCGCATCTGGTTCACAAATCCGAATGAAGCCAGATCTGCAGGGTATAGGCCTTGCGAAAAGTGCAATCCTCCGTAAGTCAAGCGCCAGGGAATAGGCCGGGTTCGTGGCGGCCTGAGCCCTCCTATTTTGAGTTGCCAAAAACGAGCTGTAGCTCGCCAAATCAATTTGGCAATCTAAACACTATCCTCTTCCCTCCCGGAGCTGCCAAAAGTGCCGAAACCTGCCAACAGTTCTTTGCAGGATAAAAACGCTGTCAACCACCATCCTGGCAGGCTTCCACTGCACCGTCGCAACGATGGTTTTCGGCCCGGTTTTGGCAGGTCCCTCCCGCTCACTCAGATATTCGCGACCATCTAGAGAGGACTGATAAAGCCTCCCCCGGTCCGGCCAATTTCCTCCGGCATCCGGATGATACCGGCGTGAATTGCAGCTATTATTTTCGTCTGCTTAACATCAGTTTTTCCGCAAAGCATTTAATATGCCCTCTGGGCTTATTAGGCATATTTTATGAAGGAATGCAAGATGCCCGAAATTATCCCCTCGCCCGATCCCAACTACCTCATGGACCTGCTAAAAAAAATCATCAGTTTTAAGACCGTCGCCCCTCCCGGAGGCTGCTATGAGGAGATCGTGGACTGGCTCGTCCCCATCTTTCGGGAGATGGGCTTTGCCACACAAAAGATGGTCATGCCCGAGGACGTCTTCGCGGCAAAATGCAGTGACCCGCGGCTGGTGGGCGATCGCAACAATATGCGCGCCGACCTTTCGGTGGGAGCGGAAAAGACGCTGGTGATCTATGCTCATCTGGATGTGGTGCCGGCAGAAGGAAACTGGGAGACGGATCCCTTCCAGGCGGTGGCGAAGAACGGAAGAGTCTATGGCCGGGGGATTTCCGACTGCAAGGGATCGATCGCGGCCTTAATTGCTGCTTTAAAGGCGCTCCTGGAGAGCGGCAAGCCGAAGTACAATCTCTCTGTTCTTTTAACCACGGATGAGGAGGTGGGCGGCTACTCCGGCCTGTGCTATCTCACTGATTTGGGCCAGGTAAAGGGAGATCTGATGCTCTGCATGGACGGCTTTTGCGATGACGTGGTGATAGGCAGCAACGGCATCATACACTGGGATGTGGTGGTACATGGCCGGTCCTCGCACAGCGGCTCCAGTTTCCTGGGGATAAATGCCGTGGAGAGATCGATACCCGTCATGGAAGCGCTCATGGACCTCAAGAAGGTGGTGCAGGCCAGGCGATCTCTTCTGCCCGCCAGCTCCGCCCTGGAAGCTATTGGAAAGAAGAACCTCATGCCCATGCTCAATATTACTATGATCAACGGTGGCATCAAGGAGAACATTGTGCCGGACAGGTGCAATCTGCGCGGCGACCGGCGGGTGATACCGGAGGAGAGCATGGATGAAGCCATGGCGGAGATAGAGAGGACCCTAAAACCGTTAGATGTCGAATTCGATCTGAAGTTTTATCCTGGCTATCCGCCCATGAGCGTGAATCCGAATCACGCATGGGTGACAGAGGTAAGGGAAGCGGTGCAAAGGGGCATGGGCTTTTTCCCCCGCCTCTCCGGAGCGCAGGGCAGCCTGGATCAGGCCTATGCCACGGAAAAGACGAATATCCCCACCTGCGTCTTTGGAGTGGGCCGGCAACTGGAGAGCAATATCCATGGCCTGAATGAGAACGTGCGCATAGCCGACCTGAATGGATTCGCGAGATTTTTAATTGAACTGCTGCGATTATGAAAGTGATATCAGTAGTAGGAACCAAGAAGACGGGCAAGACCACTCTGGTGGCCGCCCTGGTGGCCTCGCTGGCCAAGCATGGTCGGGTGGGCACGATCAAGAACATGGCCGGCCATCCTGTGGACCGGGGCGACACCAAGCGCCACTTCGATGCCGGAGCGGATGTGGTCATTGGTCTGGGAGAGGCGCGGCTCAAGGTTACGCGGGAGCGGGGGGACCTTAATTGCGCGCTGGCTGAACTGGAGGCGGAGGGGGTGGACTATGCTGTGGTGGAGGGCTTCAAGCACAGCACTCTACCCAAGATCGTCATGGCCGACATCGAGGTGACAAATGTCGTGCGAAGGGTGAGGCTCGCCGAGGTGGATCAGGCGCTGGTGGAGGATCTGGCGGAGACTGTGAGGGGGATGGAGGACTACAGAGCAAAGGTCTAAAGAGAACTTTTTGTTACGACTATTTTAACTCCTAGGATTGCGAAGGACAAATATCGCTGATCGCGGGTCAGCGAGAGTTTCGACGAGAGGAAGTCCCCGGCCTTCCGGCCGATCTCGCTAACTTTGCAGAGTTTGCGGGAGTTGCGACCGCGGCCGCAACGGGATTTAAACAATAACTATTTAATCTCATAGAGAGAAGATAGCCAATCTTGGGTCCTTCAGATCCAAGGAAAAGGCATTAGCTTAAAGCAAACGTGATAAGCTCCTAAAAGAAGCCCATGTGCGAAACCTGCCCCCTGCGAAGATATTCCGACAAGCATCCCGGCTCCATCCTGGCCAGGATCTGGCGCTGGCATACCGGCTGGTGTCCAGGCTGGAAGGCCTACCAGAAATCTTTGCAGCAAAGACAGGATTAAAGCAATTCTGAAAAAAATAATTTTATGGCAAGCACTACACATTGAGCTGGTAGGCGTAGCCGGCCTGGAAATACTTGTAATCCGAGAACGTGAGCCCGCTGCCATCTATGGCGATGTTGTGATACTGATTTCCCGGCACATTGATGGTGACTGTTCCTTCGGGGTCTCCCGTCATTCCCTCGGTGGCCTGGAAGTTGCCATCGACATAGACATTATACCCTCGCAGCCAGGCTGAGCTGATAGTGACTGCCGCGAAATTATAGACAGGCTGGGCAGGAGGCTGGTAGGGCGCTACATCTATTACTATCACGTTGCTGGGTTGGCCGGCAATATTGAAGAACAACTGATGCTGCCCCACCTCATCAGCATAAAATCCTATCTGGTTGTAGGGATAGAAGTAGTAGCTGTTCATATCCAGATTTCCGTCCGGATAAATCTCATAGAGATAGCCATAACCTCCTACGGGAGATGTGGTGATCATGCTCAGCATAGAGCCCAAAGGAACCATCGCATATTGAGTCCAGCTGGAGGGCCCTGAAATCCAGAGAGAGTTTATGCCGGTGCTAAGAGCATAGGTCTGATACTGAGCATAGGACACCGCTTTTTGTGTGGAACCGAAGTAGAGCATAGCAGGCTCCACCTCCTTCAAATCGATTTTGGTAGGAGCGGTGAGCTGATCTTCAGGAGCCTCGGAGGTAGAGCGGTAGTACTTAGAGAACTTTTGCAGAGCAACCTGACTGGAAGCTGTGCCTGAATCCTGGCCGGAAACTTGGCCGGATACTTGACCGAATAACTGGCCTGCGCTCTGATCTATTGCTGGATTGGACAGGAACTGCTGGCTGCTTACTCCGGTTGACCGCGTTTCAGACTGCAAATTCGCAGACTTCACCAGATCGCTTGAGCTGAGGGGCTTTTCGCTCCAGGATGCCGATCCTGCTCCTTTTGAGCCTGCTTTTTCTGATCCCGAGGATGACGAATACTGCAACACAGCGGTATCTTTTACAATAATCGTCCCTTGCATTCCGGGATGAATGCTGCAGTGATAGCCGTAGCTGCCAGGAGTGTTGAAAGTGAAGACGAACTTCTTTCCGGGATTTAGCACACCGGAATCGAATAAGCCTTGAATATCACTGGTAACAGAATGCTGCACACCATCCTGATTATGCCACTCTACAGTAGCTCCAATAGGCACGGTCAAAGTGGAAGGCTTAAATGAGTTGTCCTTGATATTTACCTTGGTTGCAGAGCCGGATGGATCGTCAACCTGATTGAGTTTCACATCACCGAAATTGTACCCAACCTGGCTGTCGAGCTTTTTATCGGATACAGCTCCCGATAAGCTGATCAGCGTGAACAGTATCAACATTACTATATATTTTTTCATAGACTAAACCCCCATTTCTTCATAAATACTGACCTATTAGAATAAATATCTTTTCGAGGAAAGCAGTTATAGACTGATATATATAAAAATAGTATGAGCCGCAACACATAGGCCCGAATCATCGTCCTTTAAAACAATAGCTTCACTCTTCCGGCTCGTCCCGGAAGATGGTCTGCTCCCTTCCCGGCCCCACGGAGACGGCAGAGACATCCACGCCCAGCAGATCCTCCAGCCGCTCAACATAAGTCCGGGCATTCTTGGGCAGATCGTCATATTGTTCGGTTTCGGTTATATCCTCAGTCCAGCCGGCCATATCCTCATAAATGGGCTTGCATCTGGCCAGGTCCGCTGTGCTCTCCGGGGGATAACCAATAGTCTCGCCATCGAGATCGTAGCCTGCGCAGATTTTTATGGGATTTATGCCAGTCAGCACATCCAGCTTGGTTAGAGCCAGCTCCGTGTAGCCGTTCAGGTAGACGGACTTCAGGCCCAAAACAGCATCAAACCAGCCGCAGCGTCTGGCCCTGCCCGTGGTCGTGCCGTACTCCGCACCCTTCTCTCGCATCAGCACGCCCAGATCGTCTTTTAGCTCTGTAGGCATGGGACCTTCGCCGACGCGGGTGATGTAGGCCTTGATCACACCGACCACGTTGTCCACCATTACCGGGCCGACGCCTAAGTTGGCGCAGGCGCTTCCCGCAGTGGTGAAACTTGAGGTCACGAACTTTTGCGTGCCGTGGATGACATCTAAAAATGCTCCCTGAGCGCCTTCGGCCAGAACGCTCTTGTCCTCGAGGAGAGCGATGTTGATCTCTCGCGAGACATCAGTCACCTTGTCCTTCAGGCGTTTTCCAATCTCCAGATACTCATCGATGTATGGCGCATACCTGACCACCGTGGGGTCGCCGCCCATATCGGCAATGGCCTTCTCCTTGGCCGGACCGATCTCCTTGAGCTTGGCCTCCAGCAGAGCCGGGTTGATGAGGTCCCCCATCTGCACCTCCTCGCGAGCAATCTTGTCCACGTAGGCAAATCCAATGCCCCGGTTGGTGGTGCCGATCTTCTCCGTCCTGGCCTTCTCACGCAGGCCATCCAGCTCAATGTGATAGGGCATGATGATGGTAGTCTTGGCGTCGATGCCAATATCGAGCTTGATGCCCTCTGATTCCAGGGCCTGGATCTCATTCCATAGGACACGGGGGTTGAGCACCACGCCCGGGCCGATGAGCAGCCTTCTGCCGAAGATGGCGCCGCTGGGGACCAGATGCAGCTTGTACTTCTTGCCGCCTACAACCACGGTATGGCCGGCGTTGTCGCCGCCCTGGAAGCGAACCACGACATCGTAATTTTCGGCCAGCAGATCAATTACCTTGCCTTTGCCTTCATCACCAAACTGTGCACCGGTGAGTATCGTGAACATGGGCCTCAGGTTAGCGGCCACGTAGATAACAATTTTGATGCACATGGCTTGCTATAGCCTCTGTCACATCTACGCCCAGGGCTTCGAAGATGCCTTTTCCCGAGGGCGTTCCATTCACCTCGATGACCGAGAGCCCCTGGGCGGTCTCCAGGAGATCCACGCCGCAGTAGACGGTGCCCACTGCCGATGCTGCCTTTGTCGCCTTTTCCACCAGCTCCTCGGAGAGAGGACAGGCGGCGGCCCGGCCGCCCCGGGCCAGGTTGCTGATCCACTGACCGGGAGGGGCGACGCGATAGATGGCGCCCAGAACTTTCCCGTCCACCACGAAGGCACGGATGTCGCGGGGAGGATCGAGGGCAATGAACTCCTGCAGGTAGATCAGCCCCTGCCTCTCCACGATGCTTCTGAGCAGGGCAAGGTCGGCCTCGATGCCGTCCTCCAGAAGGACGATGTCTCTGCCCTTGTAGCCGAAGAGGGGCTTGGATACGGCTTTTTTAAAATCGTGCAGGGCTTTTTCGGCCTCCTTGAAACTGGTGGTGACAAAGGTCCTGGGGGTGGCGACCCCGGCATCGTGCAGAGCCCGGGAAGTGGCGAACTTGTTTGCCGCCCGGGCGATGGCCTGGGGAGGATTGATGACGGCGATTCCCTTTTCCTGCAGGGCCTGCAAAGTCTCAAAGCGGAAGGCGACGTCGCTTGCCCCCCTCCGGCCCAGATCCCGGACCAGCAGGGCGTCCAGATTCAGGAGATCGACTCCGGCGCAGTTGAAGGATTGACCGCTGCCGATGCCGGCGGCAAGCTCTGAGAAGTTCAGGAAGAATGCGTCCATGCCTTTTGCAGAGAAAGAGGCGAGGAGAGCCTGGGCCGTCCAATCCAGGGGGTCGGAGACCACAATTGCAATGCGCATGAACGGGAGTTGGCGAGCGGGTATATTTGGCTTGCCTTAAGGTTTGAGACCTTTGCGTTTGCGCCTGCTTTTTGCCGGCGTTGATGCAAAGTGTGCTGCCATCTCGTTTATGCTAATCTCGCAGCTTTGCACCATTGAAGCGAGATAGTACTCCAGCCAAGACGTAAGGTCCGCTTCAGCGCGTCCCTCGTAGTAATCAATCAACTTTCCATTCACATTGACAATCAACTTTCCATTCACATTGAGTGCCTGGTAATAGCTGTCAATATCCTCTCTGTACTGCTCTTCTGGCATGATCAAGCCAGACAGACTATAGCCGTCCCTCATCAGGATGAAGTCTGCGCACAGGCGGGCGGTTCTGCCGTTGCCTTCATTGAAGGGATGGAGGGTGGCAAGCTGATAGTGAACCAATCCAGCAATGACAGGGACTGCTATTTCGCTGCTTCTGGCATCCTCCGTCCAGATTTCAAGAGCTGCGATCAGCTCGGGCAGGTCCTCGGGCCGGGGAGGAAGATAGACTAAATCTCCGGTCGCTGAGTTTTTTACGGCGCTCTTCTTCTTGCGAAGATGCGTGGGGCGGGAGGATTTCCCGGTCATGGCCAATCTGTGAAAGCGACTGATGAGGGTCTCGGTGAGGGGAAGGCTCATCTTGGCCCACTCCTCGGCCTTCTGCAGAGCTTTGCTGTAATTTCGCACCTCTGCGACATCCTTTTCCAAGCCTACGATCTTCGCCGTCTCGTCGGCAATTACAGCATGCGCCTGTTCAAGTGTGAGACGGTTGCCATCGATGAAGGTAGAAGAGCGGGAAGCCCGCACACGGGCGCGGCCACGCAGCACTGCATATCCTTCGAGCGGCAGGATAACGGTGTCCACCAAGACGCGCGCCATCTCGATCTTCGTCAAGCTGCGGGAGATGGCGGGGGTGAGGGTGAAACGGGGGGACCAGATGGGGGATGTCATTTTGAATTGCTCCAAAGTTCAAGAAAAAATGAGTGTTTTAAAAAGAGTTAAAGATATTGATTTGTTATCTGCTTCCTAATTCCCCTCTTGAAGGCATCTCATTCCAGGTTCGATCGTCAAGCAGCCTTCCGGCCTTCTTTTTATTGATCCCGCCCCACTGTTTGAAGAAGAAGGGAGCTCCTGCTCTCAGGCATTGGTCTCTCACACTCGCCACCCACAACGGATTCATGGGCCGGGCCCCTGGGCCGGATTCACCGCCGACGATTACCCAATCAATCCCGCTCAAATCTAGATCATCCAGCGGTCCCAGCATCGGCTCGATGGAAAGGAACTTGACACTCGCGGTCGTCCTGCGCAAATGATCAATTCGATAGTAGTATTCCTGGTTTTCCACGCTGACACCCATCCAGATGTTCGGCGCCCATTCTAATTGCGAGCTTAGGTCAAGCAATTGTTTCGATCTCTTGGTCAGCACTTGAAAATCAAGATATACCTATCTCCCAAATCTCAGCACGCATCTCCCCTCTCCCCGGCAGATCCTCTCCTCTCGCTCGAATCTTATCTCCCGGCAATCGCCCTCCGCTCTCTGAAACTCGCTTGCCCACACCGAGTTTTCCACCCGGCAGATCAGATCGCTCACCCGTTCTGAAAGATCCCCGCGCCCCGACTTTATCATCAGATCATGCCAGGGACACCTTTTCACGATCACGGCAAAGCCCTCACCCTGCGGCTCCATCTCATATTCAAAGCCCTCCAGGTCCAGGCGGGCGGACAACGCCTCCTCCAGCCCTTCCAGGCCACCTGGCAAATGCATCATGCCCTTGAGGGCGCGGGCCTGAATCTTGGGCAGAACCTTCCAGACGGCCTCATCCAGCCGCAAGGCCTCTGCAAAGCCCAGCTTCTCCTCAACCTTCATAAACCACAGCCCATCCACAGCCGTGTAGGATCGCCGGAAGTACTCCGTCTTCTGCTCTTCTGTTAAACCGGTCATGCTCCATGCCTCTTCTGCTGAGTAGCCGCCGTTCCAGCCTTTCGCCCCGCCTTGAAAATGGCCTTGCATGAATGCATGGAGCGGTGGCATTTTTCCGCCCGGTCCCGCATTTCATGAGCGCCTGGATCGCCCACCCTCTCCAGCTCCTCCGACCTGGTCTGGTAGAGCTTGTTGGCCTTCTTGTAGAACTTGAGCGCTTTTTTGCAGCACTCCTCTTTATCTTCCACCGCCGATAAAGTGACATGGGCAAAGGCCAGATCCCTGAGAATATCGGCATGCTCCAAAGGAGCCGTCTCCAGCGTGTAATACTGTAGGGCACGCTCGCAGGCATCGATGGCTTTCCGGCAGTTTTTCGCCTTGTCCTCCATCTCAGCTATTGTGATAAAGCTGTAGCCCAGGTTCTTCAGAGCATCGGCGTGCTCGCCTGGGCTTATCCTCTCATAGATTTTAATGGCGGCCTGGCAGGCTTGAATGGCTTTCTTGCAGTTCTCCCGGCTTTCCTCCACCTCCGCCAGAGCCGAATAAGCCGCCCAGAGCAAAATCTGCGCCTCAGCATACTCCTCGGGGTGACTTTGGACGTTATAGATCTGCAAAGCCT
>JAPKYC010000145.1 GCA_026394505.1 Methanothrix sp. | reverse complement strand
GACATGAACAAGAGTACCGCAGAGGTATTCAGCAGACTTCAGCTCGGAAAGTACATTCCTGCCTGAATTAATTTTTAGCTATCCCCTACAAGAACCGTAGCGCAGCGGCTTATTTTTTCAGGATCTTATAAACTCCGGTATCAGCATAATTCAGCTCCAGGAAGGCCGGATCAAGAGGCTGCAAGAAGACTGCCGGCAATTGCAAAAGGACCTGCAGCTTTGGCAGGATAAACTGCGAAAGAAGGAATGCAGCATAGATCAGCTCCAACGTGGCTTTGCCCAATTGCTCAAGTGGAAAGAACGGGCCTTGGAACTGGAAGAGGAGCTTAAGAGAGTCAAGCAGACGCAGGATTATGCCTCTGCAGAGCGGCTGCAGTTCCTGGAAGATTACATCGCAAAATCTCAAAAAAATTCAAACATTCTCTTCCTGGGCACCTTCTCTTCCCTGGGACGGCATGCATTCGAGGACGAACTGCGCCGCATGCTGGAGGATGCCAAATTCGAGATTGTAATAGTGTCTCCCTGGATAAAAAGGCAGACCTGGAACCGGATGAAAGGGCCACTACGAAAGTTCTCCCGTCGGGGAGGAAAGCTGAGGGTATTCATGCGAGGAAGCGAGTCGGACTACTCTTTGGGCCTGAGTGACAATTTGCTGGAGGAGATCTCTGACCTGGGTGGAGATCTTGCGCTGGTAGCCTTGCTTCATGCCAAGATTTACATGGTGGACCGAAGGGAGGCCATAGTCACCTCCGCCAACCTCACCAAAGGCGGTACAGAGGCCAACTACGAGGGCGGAATCTGGGTGAATGATCCGGTTGTGTTGAAAGAAATATGCGAGTTTGTAGATGACATCCGCCAGATCGGAGCAAGATAGCGGCCAAAGAGACAAAAAATGGAAGCAGAGCAACATCGCCGGCCCAGCAAAAAGCCGCTAATCGCATGCCAACCTCCCACCAAGCGAACGCAAGGGAACGATGTAGGGCCGGCCCAGAGCGTTCAAGACCATGGCCTCGATGCCGTAAACCCGGCTGATATTGGCCTCGCTGAGAAGGGCCTTCGGCTCGCCTGCGGCATAGACTTTGCCACCCTTCAGCATGACCAGTTTGTCCGAGAACCGGGAGGCTAAATTGAGGTCATGGATGGCCATGACCGCAGAGATCTTCTTCTCATGTACCATGTCCCTGACGATCTCCATCACCTCCAGTTGATGCCTCATGTCCAGGTTGGAGGTGGGCTCGTCCAGCAGGAGCACAGCCGGCTCCTGGGCCAGGGCACGGGCGATGAGCACCTTCTGCTTCTGGCCGCCGGAAAGCTGAGAAAAGTCGCGCATGGCCAGATCTTCAAGGTGCAGCCTCTTTAAAACCTCGGCCACCTTATCAAGGTCAGAGTCTGTGACCCTCCAGCCGATGTGTGGCCTTCTGCCCATGAGAACGGTATCAAAGACCGTGGTGGCCAGAGGCGTTGAACTGGATTGAGGCACATAGCCTATCAGTCTTGCAATCTCCTGCTGCGACATAGACTCAATCTCTCGTCCTTCGAGCAGAATGCTGCCCTTCGGCTTAAGGATGCGATCGATGCATTTGATAAGCGTAGTCTTGCCCGATCCGTTAGGTCCCACCAGGCTGAGTACCTCGGCATCATTTACTACAACGTTAAGATCATCCAGGATTTT
>JAPKYC010000057.1 GCA_026394505.1 Methanothrix sp. | reverse complement strand
GCCAACCTTGCCGATACCAGGCCCGATCAAGAGACGAATTTAAGGCGGCGGCCTCGCTGTAGGCCTGCAATGCCTCTTCATTTCTTTCCATATTCTCCAAGACCATGCCTTTGTTAAACCAATAATTGGCATTATTGGGGTTAATCTGCAAGGCCGTCTCCAGTGAATTCAAAGCCTCTTCATGCTGCCTCATGCCACCGGAAAGGATCAGGGCCCGGTCATTGTAGGCCTGAGCATTGGAGCCATCCAGGAGTATGAGCTGATCAAAGCCGTCAACGGCTTCACTGTACCTTTTCATATTGCGGAGAAGATTGGCTTTGAAGTTCCAGGCCCAGGTATCGCTGGAATTAATCTCCAGGTATTCGTCGATGTCCTGCAAGGCCAGAGAGTAGGACCCGTTGTTGTAATCGCTCTTGATCTGAGAAAGCCAATAATTGGCATCCTGGCTCATGGCGGGCAGAATGGTTGCCAGGGAAAAAGCCAGGAGAAGGAAAGCTATGGACTTCATGCTTCCTAATGTATTCGAGGAAGTGGATATAGCTTGCGGTCGATTGCTTATGGCAAGTATCATTCTCAAATAAAAGAAGAGTGAAGATCGACCTAGAGGACGACCTTCTCCGCCTCTTCTGCGGTATAGCCCATATGAACCACGGTGCATAGCCTCTTGACCAGAAGCGTCGGGTTTTTCGCCTGGAAGACGTTTCTGCCGAAGGCCACACCGGCTGCGCCGACCAATATTGCGTCATAGACCATCTGCAAGAGGTCCTTTTCCGTGTCCATCTTGGGTCCGCCGGCGATGACTACCGGCACGCTGCAGCCTTCTACAACCTCTTTGAAGGTATCAGGAGAGCCGGTGTAGTTGGTCTTGACAATATCCGCCCCCAGCTCGGAACCGATCCGGGCGGCGAGCTTGACGTACTCCACATTGTGCTCGGACTTGACCTTCGGTCCGCGAGGATACATCATGGCGATGAGCGGCATGCCCCACAGATCGCAGCTTCGGGCTACTCTGCCCAAATCATGCAGCATTTCCGCTTCATCATGCGCGCCCACATTGACGTGAATGCTTACTGCGTCGGCGCCCACTCTTATGGCATCCTCCACCTCCGTTACCAGAACCTTGTGATTGGGATCTGGACCCAGGGAACTGGATGCCGAGAGATGGATGATCAATCCGATATCGCGTCCATAGCCCCGGTGACCGTGCAGCGGCAGGCCCATGTGTCCTAAAACAGCATTGGCGCCACCCTCCGCGACTTTGTCCACAGTGGCGGGCATGTCCGTCAGACCGGCGATGGGGCCCACGGAGATGCCGTGATCCATGGGTACGATGACCGTTCTGTGAGTTTTGCGATCCAGAATGCGCTCCAGTCTGATCGCCTTTCCGATCTTGCTCATGACCAGAATATGTGAATACTAAAATTAAAGATGATGGTCAAGGAGGGCAAATGCCCTGCCGGCTGCATCCTTATCGATCAGGATACCTCCACTGTCGTCTCCGGCTTTTCCGGCTGCCCCTCTTTGCCGTCCAGATAGAGCAATGTGGCCAGGCCGTAGATGTAGGGCAGGGAGAGCAGGCTCAGCAAAGCGCCGATGAAAGGAATGGTGGGAAGCACTGCCCCTATGGCCAGGGAGGCAAGGACTACGATCAGAGCGTCGGATAGGTTGGCCTCGACAAAACGGTAGCTTGCTTTCAGGGCCTCTGTGCCGGATTTGCCGTCAATCATTACCGTTTGGGCGACGAACCAGAAGGCAAAGCTCAGGATCACTCCCGGGATGAGGAAAAGCACATATCCAAAAGCTACAATTATGCCGGCCAGGAGGGAAGAGAGGACGAGCGGCTCCATCTTGGCACGAGTAGCCTGCCAAGCGTAGGATAGGTCCACCTTGTTGCCTGTGGATGCCTCTCTGATCATCTCTATTGTCATGCCTTCTGCCAGGAAGAAGAGCACTATCATCAGTATTATGAACAGGAAAAGTCCTGCCAGGGCAGAGAACGCGATGAATTCCCCCTTACCGAAGACTGCTACCAGCCCCATATAGCCCGCGAAGATCACCATAACCAAGACGAGCGCGGCTATGGGAATGAGAGAAGGCACAATCATGATGGGGTTGTCCCTGTAGATCTGGAAGGCACGGGAGAAGATCTCGCCCAGCGCCCTTTTCTTCGGGGTTTTTGCCTTTGCCTCTTCCATGATTGGGGCAAGAACACTGTCTTGAGTATCTAATTGAGGATCTAGCCGATCCGAATCTGAATTCATGCAGGTCACCTTATTTAATTTAAATGATTTTCATGCAATCTGCTCTTGCTTCTAATCTATATAAAAATTTTGCAGAACCATCGGCATTGTTGAGATCCACATTTGTCAAGCAAGCTTTTTAATATCTTTGCGTGACATTTCTCTTTGGGGATTACATGAAGTGGTTAGTTATGATATTCGGCATTATGATCACTGCCTCTCTCCCTGTCATGACAGTGGGCATGAATCCCACATTGATCATTGTGGGCGAGGGAACCGTGACAGTTCCTGCGGATACGGCGGCAGTCTCCGTCTTTGTGGAGAGCGGCATGGTAAATATGACCGCCGCCCAGGCGTCTGTCCAGGAGAAGATGGGCCGGGCGATCGTTGCCCTGAAGGCAGCAGGCGTCAAAGATGAGGAGATTTTGCCCGGCCGGTCCAGTGGAGTAACCAGCTTTTCGTCCACCAGCCGCGTCTGCAAGAGAGTGAACAATAGCACGGTATGCGAGAATAACACAGAGCAGGCCTCTTCCTTGGAACGATCCGCTGTTATCCGGCTCAAGAGCATCGATGAATCCAGGATAAAGCGTGTGCTGGATGCCGCGACCTCCGCCGGGGCCCAGGCTTATGTAGAGGGGTACGGTCTAAGCGATGCCGGCAAAGCAGCGGCAGAAGCTCGCCAGAAAGCGGTGGCCAATGCCAAAGAGAATGCTGCAAGAATGGCAGCCGCACAGGGTGTGCGCCTAGGAAAGGTGCTGGATATATCTGATTACGGCTATCCGGTTGCCCTTAACGATTACATTGGCAGCTCGGCACAGCCCGGCATGGTGGATGTCACTTCCTACGTAATAGTAACCTATGAGCTGGAAATATAAGGTTCCTCGCTGTATCAAGTGGGTAATAGAATAATAAAGTTACTATGAAGATCTGGAAGTGGATAGCAGTGGCAGGCGCCATGTATTGGTCTTCAATTTGGATCTTCTCAGGGCGCAGCGAAAGACAAGGGAAAAACTCATAGAAATGACGTTTGAGGAGCTGAAGAAGGAAAAAGAGGAACTCCTGAATGCAAAGAAAAGCCGAAGGCTGAAGCCTACTGAACAGAGGATCGATGAAAAACTTGAGACGCTAAAGATGAGAAGTTATGTGGGATACAGCCTTGAAAATGTAAATCTTGATGGGAAAAACAACTCACAGGTATCGAGTTCTAACCTTGAATACTGGAGAAAGACAAATGATATTGAAAAGGCTCGACTGAGAGATGGAATCTGGATGATCGTTACAAACATCTCCGACACTGTAGGACCTGAAGAGTATCGGCTTGGTCCGGAGGAACTCATTTCAGCTTATCGGGG
>JAPKYC010000039.1 GCA_026394505.1 Methanothrix sp. | reverse complement strand
ATGCGCCTGGAGATGTACTTTGCTATTGGCCACAGGTTATTTGGACTATGAGAGGAAGTATGAATTATTCACACGAAATGGAATCTGAGCAGGTGCGAAATACTTTCAGGACTCTACATCTTCGTTTTTAAAGTGCTTCGTGCACTTCCCCAGTGCCACCACCGCTGAAGCTCCCGATCTCTTCAGCTCTTCGCTAACCACAGCCCCCACCTCTTCCTCCGAGATGGGCAGCTCCAGGCGGCGCGTCGGCACCAGCGCCTCCAGCAAGTGAGTGAGATCAGGGGCCTCCTGCCCGCCGGTCATGGCCGCCACATCGTTCTTGAGCAAGATGACGAGAACATCGCGCTTCTGCCAGACGGCATTGATCAGGCCTTGCAGGCCCGAGTGCGCCAGGGCAAAGTCACCCACCACGGCAATGCCCTTTTTGGCAAAGCCCGAGGCTACGCTCACCGATGATCCCAGGCCGTAGACCACGTCCACCGAGGCAAAGGGCTCGCGAGTGGCGCGAATGGCGCAACCGGCATCCCCGGCCACGGGCACGTCCACTCTAGCCAGCGCCCGGAAAAGGGGTATGAAGGGACAGTCATCACAAACACCTGCGTAGCCCCTTTCTGCCACGCTCTCGTAGACCTGCGGCTTTTTCTCCAGCGTCTCTTCCAGGCTCTCCAGCGCCAGGATGATGTCCGCCCTCTCCAGCGGCCCGCGGGGCAGGTGGCCGGTGAGCTTGCCTTTGACTTTAGGGCTCAACGCAAGTTGCGACTCGATGAAGGGCTCGGGCTCCTCTGCTACCAGGATAAGACGATGACCATCTATGAAGCGGCCCAGGAGCTTTACAGGCAGAGGATTGCTGTAGCCCACGGAGAGGAGCGAGACTCCCAGGCCTTCGGCGAGGGCCGCCGGGCGACCGCCGGCGATGATGCCCACGTTCCCGGAGATCTCCAGCCGGTTCAGGGTCGTGGACTCGCTGGCTTGCTCGGCAAAGGCCAGGATTCTGTCGTGATGCCTCTGATGGCGCCCGCGCATGGTCAGCTCCCAGCCCACCCTCTCGAACTGCTGGGCGGCACCCTTGCTGGGCCGCGCCGTGATCAATGGGCCCTCGTCGGCCAGAAGGCGCGCTGTCACCCGCACGATAACCGGAATTCTCAGCATCTCGGAGAGGGTGTAGCCCTCCAGAATAGATGCGTGCAAGGCTGCTGGGCTTCGGGGATCGAGTACGGGCAGCTCCGTCAGCGGCCCATAGAATCTACTGTCCATCTCCGCTTGAGAGCCCCTCGGCCCCAGATCATCTCCAGCGAAAATCACAACGCCCGAACCGATGGTATGCGTGGCCGATATGACCAGCGGATCGGCCAGAATATTCATGCCCACCTGCTTGACCAAAACCATGGCGCGCAAGCCCGTAGCTGACGCCCCCAGGGCGATCTCCAGAGCCACCTTTTCATTGACCGAGATCTCAGCCATAAGAGCGGCCGCCAGATCAGTTATGGGATAGCCGGGAACGTAGGTTCGAACCCATGCTGTTGCATCTTCTGCAGCCTGGACTGCTGCCTGCAGGCCGTTCATGGAATTGCCGGCACAACTGACTCATCCGGCCGGGCAGAGAAGGGCAATGCTGCCACGGCTCCAATCAATCCCTGGCCGTTCATCATAATCTGAACCCCATTCTCCCGTGCCGCCTCCAGAGCATCCTCATACGCCACCCTCTCTCTCTTGCACCGCTGACCAAAGGCCAGAAGCGAGGAGGGATCAAAGTCCCGGAAGACGGCCATTCCTGTCTGCTTGGAGACGGAGTATTTCCTTAGCAGGGCTTTGAAGTCAGAGAGCATGGCTTCTGCTTTGCCGGGCAGGCAGGCGAACTCCACTGCCGTGGAGACGCAGTTCTGGGTCTTTGTCGGCACGGGAAAGAGCTGCACCAGGGAGTGAGAGATATAGCGCGCCATAGGTCGATCAACCTTGGCGGCGATGTTGTGAATGAGAGTCCATGTGGCCCCCTCTGTCTTGGAGTCAGTGTCGTCAACTCCAATGATCATCCTCTCTCTTCTGGGCAAAACAATGGTGCCGCGGGCGACGCGCCCTCCGCCGCACTCCGTTAAATCATAGCGCAAGACATCCTCTGCCTTTGCACGGGAGAGAGTAGCGCCTACACCCCCTCCACCGAGGCCGGCATAAGTTACCTCCACCTCCTTGCTGTTGACGATTACCGACTCGATGCCCGCCGATCTCTTGGAGGAGACAAGATCCAAATCGACCTTGCCAGGCGTTATCAAATAGCGGAACCATTCGCCCAGATTGCGAGAGCTTCTTACCAGGGGCCCATTAGAGTAATGGTATCTGGCCCAGGCCGATCCACCGTAGCAACTGGAGCGCTCCATAAGCTCCACCCGGCTGCCCCCGTCATCAACTACAGCGTGGATCTGCTTGTAGACCACCACATATGGATCAACTAATTCTAGTTGCAAGGCTCATCCCTCTTCATATACTCTCTCAATACTACAGTGGCATAGCTTCCTTTGGGCAGAACGAACTGCAGCTCTGCCCGGGTTTCCTCGACTCTGATTTGCGGTTTGACGTGGCATAGAGCCGCGCGCCTTGTGCCTCTTGAACCAAGGTCCGGGTTTTCCGAAACTTTAAAGTCCTCCAGTGAAATGCCTTCTTCACTAAGAATCGCCCCCTCCATCTCACCCTGTGCGCCTTCCCCTATTGCCGTCTCAAATCCGATTAACGGCAGAGTGAGAAATGCTCTGTCCCTCCCAGCCAGTCGGTCTACAGCCTCCAGGTTTTCTGAGGTTACTTTCTGCACTCGATCCATATTCTGCAAGCCTTCTTTGGCAAAGCAGACCACATCGCCCTCCACGGCTCTATGTAGCGGCATTGCTGCGGCCAGACGGCGGCTGAGAATTCGGTTGAAGAGATAGGACTGGTAAGCATGCACAAAGAGACGCTTTAAATTGACGGAAAGAACATCAAAAGAATGAGCATAATCGCCAGGATGCTCCACCAGATAATTGAGCATGGCCAGCTCGTAATGCAGGTACTCTGGGAACTCCTTTAGGGCGGCAGGAATGTCTCGATTGACCCAGAGCTTTTCCCGGACCTCTCTCGTCCTGGGGAGCTCGCCGGGAAAAGGCAGGGCCATGTAGATAAAGGCTGCTTCTTCGATCTTGCCTCTCACCAGGGCCTCGCCTACCTTGTGGGTTACAGGCCTGCGATCCCCGAACCTCTGTACGCCGAAATAGTTGGGAACACCGCTCTGCTTCTCTATCTCCGAAGTGATGGCGGCCAGTCGAGCGGCAGGATCCGGGCAGCTCAAATCTCTAATTGTGATGCGAAAACTATTGCCCAGCAGATCTCCCAGGCCTACAGCCCGGTTGGTCCTGCCCAGCACCCTGATCTTCAGGTCGGGCAGGTTAATCTTTGTGAGTTCTGATTCATCCAGGTTCATGATGCTGATGCGCTGGCTTGTTACCGCCCTCTTGTCCTTGGTGCCGGCCCAGCCGAATCTCTTCTGGCTGATGCGTAGCTTTCTGGCCATCTCCCGGATGAGGTGATGCGTATCCCAGTTGGTCTTCTCCACATCTAAGACCAGATACCTTCCGCCAACGTAGCGCAGCTCTTCGAATACCTCTGAAACTATGAAGTCCTCCGCACAGCTCTTGATGACTCCCCCGCAGCCTGGACGGTCTGTGATGTAATAATCCATGCCCAAGGACCGGTCCCGATAGCTTGCCGAAATCATAAGAGCTTGAGCTTGCTCGTCACTTTGTCCATCAGCTTTCCGTTGGCAGGGCCCAGGCCCAGTGCGGTTATGGTGCCTGCAGGAATCTCGGTCAGCCCGGCATCGGCGACAATGGCACAGGCTATCCCCGCCCTCTCTGCGTCCTCTCGCAGCCGGAAAAGGTCAGGCACCCCCGGTACCTTCAGGACAACCTTTTTTTGGCCCTCGGCCTTCCATTCCGAGACAGTGGATCTGTCCATTTTTTCAGCTCTTTCCACAGCCATAACTGCAGCATGAGCCACCTGCACGGCCAGCTTTCCTGCCGAGAGCTTCAGATCCTCTCTAATCACAATGCATTGCTTGAACTCCATCAAATGCTACGCCTCTTTGGTTAGAACCTTGACACAGGACGGACTCTTGGCTATATTTCCCATCTTGGCACCAATGAGATACTCCAGGCCCTTTTCGGCGGCAATGTCCAGGATGCGCTGCGTCACTACACCATCGAAGATCACGCCGTTCACGTCCCCATTTGTTTCCTTCAGCTCTCTGGCCAGATCTCTTACTGCTACCTCCTTGAGGACATTTTGATTCCTATCCAATATCCTGGCAGAAAGAGTTCCATCCAGTTCATCCACATGCTGTCTGAACCATTCTCTCGGTGGCTCGGGCTCAGGAACGGGTTCGGGAGCCGCTACAATTACTTCTTCGATTACTGGGACGGATTTGGGCACGACTTCGCGGGGCACGACCCGGCGCGGCGCGATGGCCTCGGCCCTTTCAGCAGTGTTTCGCACGCAGAAGGGCTTCTCGCGGATGAGGCTCTTTCTCTTGGTGGTAATCTCACGCCTTTTCTTGGGTTGGTTTTTGATCTTGTATTGATCCAGCACCTGCTCTACGGGGATCTTCTGGCGCAGCGCCCGGACAATCTCTTTTTGGGTCATGTCCTCGACGCTCTTTCCCTCCGGAGCCCTGGCCACAAAGTCGATGTCCGCTACCTGGAGAAGCTCTTTGATGATAAGCTCTCCGCCCCGGTCGCCATCGGTGAAGGCGGTAACGACCTTCTTGGCGCATAGATCGGCGATAGTTGGCGGAACATTGGTTCCGCCCACAGCCACGGCGTTCTTGATGCCGTACTTGAGCAGATTGAGCACATCCGCCCGACCCTCAACCACTAAGATGGCATCCGAGTCCAGCACATTGGGGCCGGCAGGCAGGCTGTCTTTGCCCAGATGGATTATCTCCTCCACGCGAACGGACTGCTTTATCTCCTCAGTGATCTCTTCCGTTTCCAGGATGTTCTCGTCGAACATCTCCACCAGGATGCGCTTGGCCCGTTCTATGACATATCTCCTCTTGGCGGCGCGCACATCTTCGATGCGGTTTACAGCGATGCGAGCAATGCAGGGTCCCACTCGGTCAATGGTCTCCAGGGCGGCGGCCAGTATGGCCGTCTCGACCTTATCAAAGCTGGAAGGAATGGAGATGGTGCCGCTGGACTTTCCGCCGCTGGATGTGATCTGGACGTCGATCCTGCCTAACCTTCCCGTTTTTTGGAGATCCCTCAAATCAAGGTCGGATCCCAAGAGGCCCTCGGTCTGGCCGAAGATAGCGCCGACCACGTCCGGCCGCTCCACTATCCCCTCAGCTGTTATATCCGCATAAATGACATATTTAGTTGTATCAACATTTTGCATATAAGACACCTCTTATTTTAAAATAGTTAGATAAAAGTCACCCCCATGCCCAAAGAGCCAAAGCTATCTACAACCTACAGAGGCCAATTCGCGACTCATTGTCGCAATTGTAGCCATGCCGAATTACAGGCAGGCAGTGAGCAGTGAATGATGGTGAATATGAGGTTCATCCAACTATTTCAGTGTCCAATCATGGAGCATCTGATAGAAATGCCCACACATGAGCCTTTTTGTCCTCACTTATAGCTGGCATTTCATCGCCCCAAGTTCCACTCAGGGCTTAATTATCATGTGATTTGTTGCTCAAATGCGTGCATCTACCGTTCAAAATTGTACGAAACTAGTTTAAGAACTTTGTGGTGGGTATAGGGTCCGTAAACTTATTCAAAATATATAAAAGTTCCTACAATACTATAAATCCGTCCGCTGTTCTTACTACCTTTACCTCTTCTCCGGGCTCAATCTGCAGATCTCTGGGGCGAGCCGCGAGAGCTGCCCTGTAATTCTCCGGGTCCATGATCTCCAGGACCTCATCATCTTTGGATATCACAGTCGCAGCTAGCGCATCAGCAATATTCCCCAAAATTGCCACCGTTTCTGAGTTCTCCTCGTTCATGGAAGACCTGCGGCCCTCTCTCAGGGAGGAGATGAGCGTCGCCTTGCCGTCAAAGCCGGCCACAGAGAAGAGCGATCCCCGGAAGGAAACAATGTCTCCTCTCTTCAATCTAGGGAACCTGACCAGCAGGGTAGAGCGGTATACATTGCGACTGTCCTTTTTGCCTACCAGTTTGGCCGTTTCCAGGAGCTTGCCGCCGAAGCGCTCGACAAATGCCCGGGCCATGCGTCTGCCCAACTGAGTCGAGCCCAGGATGATATCCAGGCCGCCCTTGACCTCCTTCATCTCCTGGATAAAGGATAGATGGTCTCCCCCGTGATAGCCGGAGTCGGCCATATCCTGGGCAGTCTTCTTGCACTCTCCCATCTCTCCCGACGTCATGGATCGGACGGCATTTCCGCGCAACTGGACTGTGGACTGGAAGTACTTGCCGGCCATGCGGCTGCAGCGATCACAGGCCATCAGTTCAATGCGGACAGGAATTTCGCATTGCTCGCTTATGCTCTGGCCTCTGAAACTGCCGTCGATATTGATATTTGCCAGATATCGAGTGGCTCCAACTTTTCTTAAGGAAAGCTCAATCTGCGGCTCTGCCAGCTCTTTATGAAGACAAAGTGCATCTACTGCCGCTTGATGGGCCTGCTCCTCCACAGAACGACTGTCTGGAAGCTGCCACCTGGCTTTTGCCTGCCGGGATCCGCAAACGGAACAGATGACCACCTCGACCTGATCGGGGTAGCTCACCAGCTTTGCTTTTTCCAGGGTGCATTGTTGGCAAAGCCCCTCATCTGTGGGCAGGCCGCACCGGTGACAGATGGCTTGCATCACATTCGCACCATCTGGGCGTAGAGAACTCCATTGATGGAGAGGACACAGTCTCTCTCCACGTAGCCCAGGGAGATGGCATGCTCGACGGTTTTGCAGCCCACGAAGTTGGCCATTGTTGCCGCAGCGAGTGCCGCCTCAACCTC
>JAPKYC010000140.1 GCA_026394505.1 Methanothrix sp. | reverse complement strand
GTGAGAGCGGCTCAACTGGGCCGATCTCGATGATGATAGAAATGGACTGGAAAACACGAGTGGAGGTTAGTAAAATGAGATACATGAAATTGTTCGCTTCGATGGCAGGATTATGCCTTCTGGCCGGTCTTGCCCTGGCTGCACAAAATGGAAATGGTCCAACTGCCGGCACAGGAAACTGCAATGAGAATTGCATCAAGAACTGCGAGAATCAAGGCGCCTGCAATCAGCAAAATTGCCAGGTAGGAGGGCCCTGCCCGAGCCAAAACTGCAATAGGGCAGGACCACAGGACGGAACCGGTAGCCAGAACGGAAACGGCCAGAATGGTAACGCTCAGGGACCACAGGATGGAACCGGTCCACAAAGAGATGGCAGATGCCGGAAGTAACTGACCAGATAGCCTTCATCAGGGATTCGTTTCCCTAATTATTTATTTTTGTGTTTTTATTCGCGTTGATAATTCGATTTTTTAAGAGGGAGCAGTTCTTTTGCTGCATTTCATTATCCAATAATTATCGTCTTGCCGACGGCGATGGCGAACATGATGATCAGCACCATGCCCAAAAGCCTCTCCAAAATATAGAGGGCTTTAGAGATCTGCACATCCCGCCACGCTTTTCCGGAAGCTATTCTGTATTCGGGCGGATCGAAGACCAGCTTGCCTCCGGAGAGAAAGGTCATGGCGCTGAAGGCCGCCGCCTCCAGCAAGCTGAAGCGGTTCGCCCCCTCTTCCGGCTCGCCTTCCCGCAGGGGCAGGATGCCCTGCCGCCACCAGAAGAGCGCGGCGAAGATTGTCATGAAGATGAGGGACCAGATAACGGGCCGATCCGGCTTCACGCCGTAGCCGTAGAAGAGCATGAGGGCGTAGTCTACGGGCTGGTAGAGCAACGGAAGCGTGGCCCGGCGGTCGTTGCGGTAATCGTAGTAGCATTCATCGGCGTCTTCTAGGAAATTTAGATTCTTAAAATTGCCTATTAATGATAAATATGCCGTTTCATCATACTCACTGAGAGTGATATTCTCCCATCTCATGAATATTTTGCCAAATTCTGCTTGGTTTAAACTCAGGTTGGCTATCCAGGAGCCTTCGAAGGAGAGATCTCCCAAAAATTTGGTCTGGTCGAAATCGGCGTACTCGTTGAATTGAGACGAACTGAAGTAGGCGAACTTGTTGAATTGAGACCCACGGAAGTTGGCAGACTTGTTGAATTGAGACCCGCGGAAGTCGGCAAACTCGTTGAATCGAGACCCCATGAATTTGGCTGACTTGTTGAATCGAGATCCAACGAAGTTGGCAGACTCGTTGAATTGAGACCCAATCAAGTTGGCAATATGGTTGAATCGAGAATAACTGAAGTCGGCTGAGGCATAGAACTCTGAACCATGAAAATTGGCTTCTTTTAATATAATACTACGACTAAATGAAGCTGGCGCCAGTATGCGAGCATTAGATAAATTTACACCACCATCTATCAGGCAGTCTTGGAGGACCAAAGGAAAGCGCACCACCGTCAGGTTCTTTGAAAGCCCAAGATATTTGATATCCTCAGGGCTTCTGGCTGTGGGAACCACCGGAAGCTTCAGATCGCCGATGTCAATGTCGCCCTCGATTATAATATTGACATAATTAACAGGCTCTCCCTGCTTAATTTGTTTCATAATATCGCTGGCCTGCACCACCTCCCGAGGATCGCTATCGCTCTGAGTCGCGCTGATGATGGTAATAACCACAAAGATCCAGAGGACCTGAGCTAGCGGTCTCAAAGTTCTCACAAACAGCCGTTTTGCGCTCGATCTATAATTATTTTACCTTTGCATTCTTTTTTCATTGGGTAATATCAGAAAAATCCGGGGCAGCTATATCTTTACCCTCGCACCCCAATCCCCCTTGGCGCAATGATGATCCGGCCTGTCTGATTTCATGATGAGGATATTGAGTTCTGAGCGCCCTAAAGATCCCGGCCCGGCGTCAGATCGCAGCCCGTGCAGCGGTAGCAGCCCGTCAGGGCCGCGCTCCCGTCCAGAATATTCTCCTCCAGCGCCTTCTTCAGGTAGCGCGCCAGGTCAAGAAGCCGCTTTGCCGAGGGCCGCTCCATCCACGTCTCCCCGGCCCGCAGTGGGTGAGGAAAGACGGCCCGCAAGACCGGGATAATGCCCATCTCTGTCAGCTCATCGATGCTTATGCGCAGGATCTCATCGGACTCGCCCAGGCCTAAGATGATATTAGTAAAGACATGGTTCTTGCCGAAAATGGCCACGGCCTCCTGCAGGGCATCCATGATCTCCTGATAGGAAATGCCCGGACAGACCTGCAAAAACAGATCAGGGTCCACGCACTCCAAGTTGTACTTGACCTCATCCGCCCCAGCATCTTTGAGGATCTTATTTACGCCGGGAAAGGGGCTGATAGAGACGCCGATGGGCACACGAAAGCGCTTTAGGTCCGCCACTATCTCGGCAACCCGCTCCGCTTCCGCCTGGGGCGAGACCTCCACGCCGCTGGTCAGAGAGATGGCCCGCAAATGGCCCGTCCGGGCCGCCTCTTCCACCATCTGCAATACCGTCTGCCCGGACTTTATGCCGCCTTGCAGTTTGGGCACGGCGCAAAACTTGCAGTCAAAGATGCAGCGCTCCGAGACGGTGATGTAGGCCTGCTCTGGACAGTGCAGGAGCGGCTCCGCCAGCCGACCGCGGGCGATCTCCCGGCCGTCCATCAAAATGGCCACGCCCTCCTCGCGGCTCTCCAGGCGCAGGGGCGAGCTGGCTGCGATGGAAAGGCGGGCCAGGTGCGGCCCGGACTGGAAAAAGACGGACTGTCCGCCCGCACCAGGACCCGCGGTGGAGGCCCGCCCGCCAGCGCTGGGCTTTGCCACCTGCACAGTCCCCACGGAAAGAAGAAGCGCCTTGGTTTCAAGATCCATGGCCGCCTCTTGCACGGCTGGGCTTAAAGAAATAATGGTTAGGGGGTGGAATCTGTGAGGTCATTGTTTGAATCTGGAGACGGCTGGATTGACATTGATCTAGTACACCGAGGCCGAAATAAACCAATGTTTTGGCTCTTCGCTATTTCCAGTGTCTCACCTCTGATTACTATGGTTTTCCAGTTTTTAGTTATTCGCTCTGTGCGTACTCTGTGAACTCTGTGTCTCTGTGGTTGAAACGTCGTTAGTCGCTGGTTATAACCAAATGGCGGACGATACTACCACCACAGAGACACAGAGCGCACGGAGGACTCACAGAGGACTCGATTATTCTATTACCCATTCGAAACAGCGAGGAACCAATGTTTTGACTTCGCGCCTTCGCGTGAAACCGGACCCTGTTGAATCTCACGCATCTGAATCCTGGCCGGGGCAAGCGCGAGCAGAGCAATGCCCTAGGACACCGTCACCACATTGCTCTGGGCCAGAAGCGGCCGGTTGATGTCATCCTGGAACAGGCGGAAGTCGTACTGGCCGGGCTCTCCGGGAAGCTGCCAGACCATGCTGCCGCAACTGCGCCCTCCTGTAGATCTCTTTCCCAGGTCGAACCTGTCCGGCCGGGTCATGCCGTACATGCCGACCACGCTGGCCGGGGCCGCGCCCCAGAAGGTGACGGTAACCGTGCCGCCCGGAGCTACCTGGGAGGGCTCGGCCACAACCTTGTGACCGGCATTCTCCTTCACCACTACGACGTTGCTCGTGGCCAGAGGGAGAGCGGCTCCGCTTGCAAACATCTTGAATAGGTAGCTGCCTGCATCAGGAGCGGAGAAGACGGCTTCACCCCTCTCCCGACTGCCCAGCACTTGCCTTGCCGAGGCATCCGAGGAGCCCTCCCGGTACATGCCGATCCAGTCATCCTTCCGGCCCAAAGCCCCCCGGAAGGCGACGATGATCTTCTCGCAGGTGTAAACCGTTGAGGGGCTCGCTGTAAGCTCTGGCATCGTCACATTGAAGGGCAGGGACAGAACCTTTGTGCCGTTCCCATCGTGCATGAGCAACTGATAGGAGCCCTCCTTTTGCGGAGCGGTGAGCCAGGCATCCCCCGATATATTCTGTCCTAAATAGAGATCATCTTGCCGATCCGTCCTATTCGGGGCCATGGCCGCTGCAACGGCTTGCCCCACCCAAACCTCCACTCCTGCCGGTGCTGTGAAGTTCAGATCCATCCTGCCGCCGGGAAGATAGCTCTTGCCGGAAAGCTGCAGAGCCGCCCCACCCGGACCCGTGAATCGACCGAGGACAGGGACAGGAGAGGCCTGTGGGTAGCGGTCCACGCTGGGGCCCCCGGAGACTGACATCTCCGCGTCGCATATCTTAACGCCCTTGCAGCCTTCCGCTGGATCATTGAAGTCGCTGTAGTTGTTGCCGACTTTGCCGTTATCCCAGTTATTGAGGCTATCATCGCGGGCATTTTTCTTGTTGGAGAGATTGTTCAGATAAATGGTATTATTGGTGGAGACGCTCTCCTGTGAGGGCATGCTGTTATAGGATATGACCACACCCTTTCCCCTGGACTGCACATCTTTGCCCGTGCTAAGGTATGAAAGATAGATGCCTTTTTCGTTTCCTACAAAATCGTTCCTGCGCACGATGTTGTCGCGACTGCTATCCAGGAGCAGTGCGCCGTCGCTTCCTGCTGCATTATTTCCTTCTATGAGATTGGCATGGCTTTCCTGCAAATTGATGGCCTCAAATCGGTTCTGCAAGAAAGTATTTTCCAGGACCCTGTTTTCCCGGCTTCCTACCAGCTTGCAGCCGCAGCGGTTATCGCTTACCTCATTTTTTTCCAGTCGATTTAGACTGCTGTTCTCCAGCAAAAGCCCCTCGTTGCCGTTTCCCTGGACAACATTGCCGTAGACGGTGTTGTTGCTGCACTTTTGGAGGAGAATTCCGGCATTACCGCTGCCGCTGGCCATGTTGTAACGGATGATATTGTCATTGGAGAGCACCAATATGCCGGCATCTCCCGTCCAGCCGCTCGCGCTCTTAGCCCATAAGCCTTCCAAAATAACTCCGTTTGCCCTGATGGTTATGGCCGGGCCGTTTTCCGATTCCACGCGAGGCAGGTCCCCCCCAACGCTTATGCCTTTGAGGATAAGCGATCTGTCGATGACCAGACACTCCAGGTAGGTGCCGATGGAAACCTCAATTGTTTCTCCCGAAGGGGCGGCATCTATAGCTGCCTGGATTCGCTCACCCGACTTGACAAAGACGACTGCATTCGCGCCATTGGCCAACAGGATGAACGCAAACATTACGACGAGGAGCCTTAACGGCTTTTCCGGCATGCTTTTCATACAAACCTTATGACCTACTCGACGGTATAAAATGCCATTCCTTCATAATCCTGATAAGCAATGGCCACAAGAGAATAAATGAAATGGAAATAGGCGAATTGTTGCTCTACTTTGTGTATGCCTTCACCACGATATTCGTCATAGTCAACCCCATCGAGGCCACACTGGTCTATGTCACCCTCACTACCACTCTGAACTTAAAAGAGAGGAGGCACATCTACAGGCGCACCACTCTGGTTGCCTTCGCCATTGCCATTCTCTTTTCCCTGGCCGGGGACGCAGTTTTACGCATCTTCGGCATCACCGTGGACAGCCTGCGCGTGGCCGGAGGCATACTGCTCTTCCTGGTGGCCATAGATATGCTGCGAGGCATACGCCGGCAAAACAAGGTCACTGAGGCGGAGCTTCTGGATGCGAATCATAGGGAGGACGTCTCCATATTTCCCCTGGCCATACCGCTGCTCACAGGTCCCGGGGCCATAACCACCGTGGTGGTTTTAATGAGCGCGGCAGACAGCCTCACGAAAAAGGGCCTGTTGCTGCTGGCCATCTGTCTGACATTCCTGGCCACATTCTTCATCCTCAAATTCTCGCAGTACATTGATCGGGCCCTGGGAATTACAGGGATAATGGTCATGACCAGGATCATGGGGCTGATTTTGGGGGCAGTGGCTGTGAGCTTTGTGGCCACCGGGGTCTGGAACTTATACCGGGCGATGGCGGGAGCATGATGATGGAGAAAGAATCATTCATGCAGTGGTTTTCCACTGAAATTCCTGAAACCCTCTTCCCCCAGATTGCCGCCCAGGTCCTTTTCCGCTGCGAAAATTGCGGGGAATGCTGCCGGGGGGAAGGCTACGCGCTGGTTGATGAGGCGGATGTGCAAGAGATGGCCTCTAGTCAGGGCATCAGCCCATCCCAGGCGAGGGCCAGGTTTACAAATCCCGATCCGGAAAAAAATGCCGGATGCCGGATCTTAAAGAGCGAGGGGCCGAATAGCAGTTGCTGCTTTCTTGATGGGCAAGCAAAACGGTGCATGATCTACAGCCATAGGCCCCGCATATGCCGGACATTTCCCATGCTCAATGCAGATACAGAGTGTGAGGAAATAATATGCTTCTACTCTGACTGCCTGGGGACGGCTAAATTCGTGAAAATGCTGCAAGAGAAGAGATGCGATCCGCAAGTTCAAACGGACATAGAGGACCTCATTAGGAATGCGGAAAGGCTTGAAGCCCTGCGGATATTGCTCTTTGTGTGGCTACGCCGCATGCTGGGGAAAAATAGAGGAAGCAGAGGACATCTGTCGTACCACGGGGATTTGTCCCCCCCAGGAGGAGAGCGCCTTCCAGAGAGATTGCCTGGCCTACTTCCTGATGACCATAACAACGGACGGACTGGAGGAGTATCAGTACGAAGGCTAAAGTGGTACGAACCCGTACTCCACTGCTACCTTCTGACCCGCGGGCCCCATCATGAAATCTATAAAGGCCTGGGCTCCAGGCAAAGCATCGCCAAAGGTGTAGAAGTACAACTTGCGAGCAAGCTCGTAGCTTCCGTCTTTGATGGTCTGGGCCGTTGCCTTGACGCCGTCCAGAGTGATGGCACCAACCGCCCCATCCTCGGCATAGCTGAATCCCAGATATCCGATTGCCTTGTCACTGCCGGTAAGGGCGGTCCTGATCTCGGCATTGCTGCCGGCAATTGTGTTCACGCCGGGTGTCTCGGCCTTCTTGTCATTCATGATATCTTCATTGAAGGTGTCCCTGGTGCCGGAGCCCTGCTCCCTTGCCACGACCAGTATTTCCGACTCCGGGCCGCCCAGATCCTTCCAGTTGGTCGTCTCTCCTGAGTAGATCTTCTTGACCTGATCCTTGGTCAGGGCGGTCACGCCGGCATCATAGATCTGCTTGCTCACAGCAATGACTATGCCGTCATAGCCTACCATGTTTTCCTTGAATTTGTCGCCGAAATTACTCTTCTCATCGGCAGTAACCTCGCGCGAAGCCATTCCTATCTCGGAGTTGCCCTCGGCAATATTCTTCATGCCCACTCCGGTGCCGCCCCCAGTCACAAGTGCCTGATAGTCGGACTGCTCACCATTGAAGGCCTCAGCTCCGGCTTCCGCCAGAGGCAATACCGTCGTCGATCCGGAGACACGAACTGTCTCCTTGGCCATGACCATAGAGGTGCCGATTGCGCCCACGATCAAGGCGATTATTAGAGCACTAAATAGCTTTCTCACTGAGATTTCACCAGCGACAGGAAGCCAGGAATGGTATGTAAAGTTAACCAATATAAAATATA
>JAPKYC010000136.1 GCA_026394505.1 Methanothrix sp. | reverse complement strand
GAGATCAAACCCGGCGTTAAGTGGGTAGGAGCAATAGACTGGGACCGCAGGCTCTTTGATGCTTTAATTCCTCTGCCTGAAGGAACCAGCTACAACTCCTATCTGATCCAGGGCAGCGAGAAGACAGCGCTTATTGATGCCGTGGACGAATCCATGGCCGGTGTGCTGCTGGGCAACCTGAAAGCGCTGGGCATAAAGAAGATCGACTACATCATCGCCCAGCATGCCGAGCAGGACCATTCGGGAAGCCTGAAAAGGCTCCTTGAGCTTTACCCCGATGCGAAAGTACTCGGCTCCGCCAAGTGTTTGGATCTGCTCATGCATTTTGACCTGCAGTTCATTCACGCTCCCTGGGTGCACTGGCCGGACACCATATTCACCTATCTGGCCGAAGATCAAATACTTTTTACCTGCGATTTTCTGGGCTCCCATCTGGCCAGCAGCGACCTTTATGCCAGCGATGAAGCAGTAGTCTACAGGGCGGCCAAGAGGTACTACGCCGAGATCATGATGCCCTTCCGCCAGAACATCAACCGGCACCTGGCCAGGATTGAGGATCTGACAATTACTGTCATCGCCACCAGCCACGGCCCGCTTTACGGAAGGCCCCGGTTTATTTTGGATGCTTACCACGATTGGGCCTCGGATAGGGTGAAAAACCAGGTGGTTTTGCCTTACGTTTCCATGCACGGGTCCACCCGCATCATGACTGACTACTTGGTAGATGCTCTCATCTCCCGAGGTGTCGAAGTGAAGCGATTCGATCTCACCGACTACGACGTGGGAGAGCTGGCCGAGGCTCTGGTGGACGCGGCAACCGTGGTCATAGGCACGCCTACCATTCTGGCCGGAGCCCATCCTCTGGCGCTTTATGCTGCCATCCTGGCCAATGCCCTGCGGCCCAAGACAAGGTATGCTTCCATCATCGGCTCCTTTGGCTGGGGAGGCAAGATGCTGGAACAGATCACCGTCGCCCTGCCCAATCTGAAGCTGCAATTCTTCGATCCGGTAGTGGCCGAAGGCCACCCCAAAGAGGCAGATTTCCAAGCCCTGGACCGGCTGGCTGAGGAGATCGCTGCCAAGCACAGGGAACTTTGATTGAGCCATCCCTTCTCCTCTATGTTCCGGTGCTAGTGCCTTGAGGATGCTCTTTGCCAAAAGTCTGCCGCCCAGGCGGGAGGCTTTGCTGGGTGAGTCGGGAGATAGCATTCTGCAGTATGAACTTTGGATATGGGCTTAAGATTATCAGAGCGGAAAAACTTAAATATTTGGATGGGGAAAAGATCATTTATGGGGATAGAGAAATTAGATCAAAACCAGTATCAGTAAGGGCGGCTGTAGTCCAGCGGTTATGACATAGGCTTCCCAAGCCTGTAACCCGGGTTCGAATCCCGGCAGCCGCACGTTTTCTTATTACATCGGGAGTGCGGAGGGTCACGAATACCCCAATCTTCAGGTTGGGGATGAAGTGAACCCTCGCCGTTTTTTGCGTTAACTCATATCGATCAACCGCTGCTTCTTTTAAAATGAAATTGTATTTGGCACTTTAGCCACAGGTGGTGCCACCCACCTATGGCTAGGATGTGATAAG
>JAPKYC010000010.1 GCA_026394505.1 Methanothrix sp. | reverse complement strand
CAGCGATTATTGAAATATCCTTCATTTTGCCAACTCTCTATAAACAGAAAATGCTCTCAAATCGAAACCCCGCGCCGCCAGCCACTCCCTGGTCCTTCCTAGAACCACGAGAGGAACACCGGCAAGCTGCGGCACAACTTTGCATCCGGTGAGAAACATTGTGATCCTCAGCGCACGGATATAAGCATTCATAACCCTGACAACTGCATCTTTGTCTTTTGTGGCTGGTCTTAGCAAGGGAAGGGCAGCGCCCGCCAGGCTGGCACCCATTGCCAGGCTCTTGGCCACATCCAGGCCGCTTCGAACTCCGCCTGAGGAGATGACAAAGGCTCCGGCAGATTTGCACTCGACAATGCTTACAGGCGTTGGAATTCCCCAGCTTTCAAATAGCCTTCCCATCATCTCCAGCTCATCGTCCCCTGCCTCTGCAGCACGAAAAGACTCAACGCTTGCCCAGGAGAGGCCTCCCACACCCGAGACGTCAATCATCTTCACTCCCGCAGATATCAGATCCCGGGCCACTTCTCGGGATATACCGGCTCCGGTCTCCTTAACCATGATCGGCACCGATCCTTTGGCCGCCGATCTCAGGGCTTCCAGCACTCCGCCGGCATCTTTGTCTCCTTCCGGCTGAATGCTCTCCTGCAGGAAGTTCAAATGAACGGCAATGGCATCCGCATCTATCATCTCAGCCAACCGCTCTATGATCTCCGGCCCGGATCTTTTCAGTTGCACGGCTCCGATGTTGCCGATGATGGGGATGTCCGGCGCGGCATCCCTGACAGCAGAGAAGGTGTCCGCCAGCCTTCTGTCTTCTATTGCCGCCCTCTGTAAGCCCACCCCTAACGCTATGCCTAGCTCTTGAGCCGCCTCCCCCAGGCGAACATTGATAGGCAAGACGTCTGGATGGCCTCCGGTCATGGCACTGATCATAAGGGGCGCCTTCAGCTTCCTCCCCAGGAAATGGCAGGACGTATCGATATCAGTCTCATCGATCTCCGGCAGAGCCTTATGCAGCAGCACCAGATCTTGGAAGGGCCGATTTTTTGCATCTACCGGCTTTTCCAGACAGATTCTGATGTGGTCGAGCTTGCGGCTGGATGCGGTCAATTCGCCCTCCCAATTCTAGTTCCCACGCATTCACCTTTTAGGGCCCTGGCAATATTTCCTTCAATGCCGGCATTAAATATCACGGAGTCTATTCCCAAATCGGCCAGATCCAAAAGTTCCAGCAGCTTTCCTCTCATGCCCCCGGTAACGTCCGCACTCGCGCTGCCTCCAATGGCGCTCTGCACCACCGAAAACTCTTTTCTTGTAATCCGGGAGAGAGGCCTGCCGGAAAAAAGGACGCCATCAACATTGCTTCCCACGGCAACCACCTCGGCTTGCAGAGCTTTGCCGAGATAGGCTATCAGATGATCTCCGGAGACGATAGCTGCTTTTCCGGCGGCATCCATGGCCACGTCACCATGCAGCACCGGCATGATGCCGTTCTTTAGCATCTCTTTTATGGGCTCCATAAAAAAGCTGTCGATTCTGCCGTCCCGAAGGAGAAGGCAGGAGAGGGGATGAACCGGCAGGCATTCAACGCCGGCCAGGCTCAATGCCTCCACGACCTTTTCACAGAGCCGGGCCACACAGTTGTGAGTCACTCTCAATCCAGCACGGTTGAATTCATGGGGCAGATCATATTTTTTAGCAGGAAAGTGTCCAAAAGATCCGGCCCCGTGCACGAGCACCACATCATCCGGGTGGGATGCGATCTCTTTAGCCACGCGCGTGATCTCTTCCGGTCGCGCCGTAAGTTCCCTGCTCTTGTCGGTCAAAATGCTTCCCCCGATCTTTAGAACCCGGGTCACAAGTCGCCCTCCAGTCGCACACCCTCACAGCCCGTAACAACCTTAAAAGGAACTCCTCTTGCCTGCTTTAAAGCCACCATAAGTGCATCTGCGCCTGCTGCCCCTGGCAGGGCAATCATGCAGCCTCCGCCTCCAGCTCCGGTAAGCTTGGCGCCGAACGCTCCACCTGCGCCTCGCGCCGCATAAACCAGTTCCTCCAGCTCACGGGAGCTGACGCCTAAAGCCGCTAGCAGGCCGTGGTTGACATTCATCAGATGGCCCAGCTCTGCTAGGTTTTGCTCTCTGATGAGGGGGCCGGCCTGCTCCGAGATGGCCCCTATGGCCTGAAATATGGGATCAACCAGGTCAAAGTAGCGTTTTTTCAGGTCTTGCACCTTCTCTACCTCAGACTTTGTATCGTGAGGCATTTTTGTATATCCGACCACCATCTCAAGCGGGGGAAGATCAAGGGGCTGAATCTCTCGGGAGATCTGCTGATAGCCTCCGTAGGTTGCCAGAGCCGTGTCCATGGGGCTTCCCAGTCCCTGTTGAACCTTCTTTTCCAGGCGGTAAGAGGTGGTTGCGATCTCCTTTTGGGATAGTCCAAGCCCATGGTGCCGGCTTATGGCAGCCACCGCGGCCACCACGATAGCGGCCGATGATCCCAGTCCTGCAGCCTGCGGCAGGCTGGAATCAATGCAGATCTGGATATCCCTGACATCAAATTCTCTGAGCACGGCGGAGATATATCTGGTGGTATGTGCTGCCTGAGGGGATGTGAGCCGACCGGTTGTCAGATCCAGAGAGAATCCTCGCAAAGCAAGCTCCTCCGTCTTTATGAGCACATAGCCCGGAAGGTTTCGAACGGTGACTTTTGCTCGCAGGTCTATGGCAGCGCCAATAGCAGTAACTCCGGAGACGACGGCATGCTCTCCGAAAAGGATGATCTTGCCGGGAGCCGAAGCCGTTGTCAATAAAGGGCCTCCTCAGGAAAAGGCAATCGCTGCGTACCCAACTACCTGGCTGTAGTCGCCGCTCACGTCTCCGCTGGTAGCATAGGCAAGCAGCTTGCCGGCTTTTGCTCCAAGGGCAACGGCGGCTGTGATGACGGCTGCTATCGGTCCATAGCCGCATGCTGTGGCATCGTAGCGGTATACTCGGTTGTAGAGTTCGGGGACATCCATATTTAAAATGGCCTCCAGGAGATTTGCGTCCACCTTCCTGGCCGTCTCTTGGGGCTCATAATGGGTAAAGTCGCTGCTGGCAATCACTATGCAACTGCGATTAAGCTTCTGCACGGCTAAAGAAAGCTCCTGCCCGACCTCTAGCGCGGTTTGCTCATCCTGCAATCCCATCAAGATGGGAAGTATCTTGAATCTCTGAAATCGCTTCTGGAGAAAAGGGATCTGAACCTCAATCGAGTGCTCTTGCAGGTGGGCCGTCTCATCATGATCGATAATGCTGCCAGCCAACGCATCCGCCAGCTCCAGATCCGGCTCGACTACGCCGAGAGGCGTTCTCCATGAGTCACGGGAGAGTGCCACTGGTGAACCGAGGCCGTGATGATTGGGCCCTATGATCACATAGGTTTCCGCTTTAGGCAGGCGAGAATAGACTTTTGCTGCAACTTGCCCCGAATAGATATATCCGGCATGCGGGACCACTGCTCCCAGA
>JAPKYC010000137.1 GCA_026394505.1 Methanothrix sp. | reverse complement strand
TACCCCGATGCTTGCATCGGGGATAAAGGGCATGCGTATTCAGCTTAGGTTTGGATCAGCTTAACCTGGTTCCACCTTCATGCGGCGGCGCCTTGGATGCCCCGCAGCTTGCTGCGCGGGTGCGCCGCCGCCGTTTCACTTCGGCCTCGCTGTACTAGATCCAGACCTCGACCTGGCCCACGCCGGACTTGGTGCCGGAGAAGGTGAACTCCTTGAAGTCGCCCAGGAGAATGTCCCTGGCGGACTTGGCGGACATGTTGCTCTTGGCCTTGAGCAGTCCCATGCCGAACTCCATATGATCGACGCCCGCGATCTTGGCCAGCTTCTCAACGGCAGCCTTGTCGCGCGGAGTGCATGTCGGTGACTTAAAACGCCAGAATAGGCAGATCTTAATGCTCCGCTACCCCTCGCAAACAATAGAAATATATCAGTTCCTGAGAGAAGGGCATCGATGAAACTCGCATTTTCCGCTATTCTGGCGTTGGCTGCAATATGCATCTTGCCCGCTGTTGGAGAACACACTGCCGACTACTGGTCTACCGAAGCCCGTCAGTTTTCCCTCAATGGCAGCTACGAGGAAGCCGTTGCCAGCTATGATAGAGCCTTGGAACTGGACACATCGAACGCCTCTCTCCTAATCGGCAAAGGGTTGGCCTTGGCCAATCTCGGCAAATATAGTGAAGCCATTGACATTTTTGACCAGGCTCTGGTGTCAAATTCTTCCAACGCGGACGCCTGGTACTTCAAAGGTCTCGCGCTCACTATGGGTTTGGAAAAGTACGAAGAGGGCATTTCCAGTTTCGATAATGCCCTGGAAATAAATCCAGCTTACTATGATGCCTGGATGAGCAGAGGCCTGGCTCAGGGGAATGCAGGCAAACTAGATGAATCTCTTGCAAGTTTCGAAGCGGCCATTAGAATAAATCCCCGAGATCCAAAAAGCTGGAACAACAAAGGTGTCGTCCTCCTAGAGCAGGGGAAATATCAGGATGCTCGATTGAGCTTTGATAAGGCCCTGGAGCTTGATCCAAATTATGTGGTTGCTCAAAAGAACAAAGAACTAACTCAGCAAGACCTGATCCAGGATAATTTTTACGAGCTGGATGACATACTATATCGTGCCAAGCAGCAAGAGGGATCTCTAATGTCATAGTCGGATAATGCGATCAAAAAAAGCAATTTAGAGGGAATCCGGTCATAGATTCCTTCCAAATTTCCTATACCCCAGCCACACGGATTAACCAGTTTATCTTCATGGTGTCGTTTGCTTTTGCTGTCGTGAAATCGGCGGGCTTCATTTGGCTTTCAAAGAAGAAGAAGGAGTTGCTCGTTTCATTGGTTTGTTCCATCGCGATACTCATGGATCCGCGGTCGTAGAAGACCACATAGAAGTCACCAGTTACCGGTATCGATGGAATCATTATTGCCCGTGATAAAAAGCGGCCCTCGCTGGTGTATGCAAAGTACAGATTCTGCATATCGGCAAACTTGTAAAGCAGATTCAAGTCTTTATCCCTCACCTCGACGAGGAAGTTCCTGTCCGGCGCAAAAAGCTTTGTCGTGTTGTTGTATGTGGTCAGGCCGGTCACTTCTATTCCGCTTATCTTCCAACCAGGTTTTGGTGCCGTAAACTTGACCGCTTCGCCTACAAAGAGGCCATTAATGCCGAAATCCTGGAATGTGGTGTATGGGAACAAGATCATTTCCGAGAGATTTCCGCTGTCCTCCTTGAGGACGGTTAGCGTGGAAACTTTTGCATTATTCTGAGCCATCACATCATTAATCATTGCTGCGCAAAATATTACCGCCATTAATAATATCATTTTTTTCAAGTTATCACCCCCATAAATGGATAGAGATGAAGAGAATGAAATTCTGGTCTCGTCATCTCTCTTGTCTTCATCTAGCGATCCTTTTACTTCTTGAAGGCACCTTCCAGGGGCGGGATGACCTGCTTCTTGCGAGAGAGGCACTTCTCCTTGTAAATGGAGTTGTTGGAGAGCTTGCCGCCGAAAGCCTTCTCGAATCCTGCTGCTGCCTCCGCATTTCCTACGAAGAGCAGATCGCTGGCTTCTTTCATGACATCGGTGAGCATGAGCACGACCATATCCAACTTTTTATCCTCTTTCGTCTTATTCATTTCATCCAGTATGGCGGCTCTCTTGGGCGCGAGATCGGCCAGGTCCATGACCTCGACCTGGCCCACGCCGGACTTGGTGCCGGAGAAGTCGAACTTCTTGAAGTCGCCCATGAGAATATCCTTGGCAGACTTGGAGGACATGTTGCTCTTGGCCTTTAAGAGCTCCATGCCGAACTTCATGGGATCGACGCCCGCGATCTTGGCCAGCTTCTCCACAGCAGCCTTGTCGCGAGGGGTGCAGGTAGGAGACTTGAAGAGCACAGTATCTGAGAGAATGGCTGACATCATCAGGCCGGCCATCTCTTTGCTGATGGCGATATTGTTCTGCTCATAGAGATTCGCGATGATGCCGCCGGTCGCGCCCACCGGCTCATTGAGGAAGAATATGGGTTTGCCGGTAGCGAGACCGCCGATCTTGTGGTGGTCTACGATCTCCACGATATTTTCCATGTTAAGCTTGTCCACAGCCTGAGCCATCTCATTGTGATCTACCAGGATGACCATCTTGTCGGTGGCATCGGTGAGCTTCTCAGGATATGCAACTTTGAAGTAATCCAGCAGGAAACGGGTTTCGTCGTTGATGTCTCCTGCGGCGGCAGCGACTGCCTCTTTCATTCCCAGGGCGTTCTTCAGATTGGCATAAGCGATTGCAGATGTTACAGAATCGGTATCGGGACTCTTGTGCCCAACTACGTAGATCTTGTCGGTCAAATGAAGCACCTCAGCATTGTTAATGTACAACTCCAACTTAAAGCTTACTAGACGGCAAAGACACTTGCCAGGAAATCAATATATCTCGCATGGATAACTTTATAAATTCCGGCTGCGTTCAAATGATGTCCCTTTAGAGGGCTGACATGAGCTTAGAATATGTTCTGCTGTGAATGCTGGTGCAAGAAGGGGACTACAGGCCGCGTTGATAGGTCCTTATGGTAGGATACTGACTATCTGTCTACCTATGACCATGAGACAACCCAAATGCGGTACAGACGCCCGCTACGAGGGTTACTGGGCTGACTGCGGATACCCATCGGATGACGTACCAGAGTTAGTATCGGGCGACAGCATCTATTTTCCTGCAAACGGATCACCAGCGACAATTTAATCACTCCCCTGCCCAAAGCCTGCAAGTGTGAAGGGACTGCTCATCACCCTGGAGGGCATCGACGGCTCGGGAAAGAGCACTGCCGCCAAACAGATTGCCTCAAGGCTAGCAGAATTGATGCCGGAGAGGAGGTTGGTGCTTACCGCCGAGCCTACGACCGGACAGGTGGGTAAGATCCTGAGAGCAGAACTGGCAAGAGCAAGCAGCATCGAGACAAGACCCCCTGCCGCAAAGCAGATGCAAGAGCTTTTCCTCTTCATGGCGGACCACGCCCATCATCTCACCAAGACCGTCCTCCCCGCTCTGGAAACGGGTGCAATTGTCCTGTCCGATAGATATGCCGACTCCACCGCCGCCTATCAGGGCGTGACGCTGAGAGGAATTGTGCCCGATCCGGTGCATTGGATCCAGAGCATCTACCGCCCCTGGAATTTGCTCCCGGATAGAACTCTGCTCTTCGTCTTAGACCCACACGCCGCCCTGCAAAGAATGCAGTCGCGCCGGGGACGGCAGAAGTTCGAGAGGCTCGAGTTCCTGCGATTGGTGGATGAAAACTTCAGGCGCCTGGCCGCCCTTGAGCCGGAGCGATTTGTGCAGATAGACGCCGAGCAGGATGCAAAAAAGGTGGCGGAAGAGGCCATAAAAGCGATCCTCAATGTTATATACAAATAAGTTGGAATAGATATTGCTTCTTGGCTCCTCGCGTATTAATAGTCGTCTCCGTTCGTTCGTCCTCCCTCGCGCTCTGCGACTCTGCGGTTTTATTCGGTAACCCCCTGGGTTTAATTATCCGCTACGAATATTAACCGCAGAGACGCAGAGGTCGCAGAGACGTGATTCTTTTTTATCCGGCAAGAGCCAATTCTATCAGCCTTTTGGCCCACGCCAGTTTCCTTTTTTTGCGCGGCGTGACGCTCTCATCCTCAAAGTCAAAGCCCACCAGCTTTATAGAGGCCGCACATAGCTCTTTGGCCAGAAATACACATCGATCTCCGTCCGTGAACCCCCCGAAGTTATGGAGGCCCGGCAGCGGACGGCACTGCACTGTGCCTATGACTCTATCGAGCTGCGGCACATATTTTTTCAGGGCATCCAGGTTATCACCGTGGGCATGCACCACCACAATAGAGCCCATCTGATTGGCCTTTAAAATGGCGGGAAAAGGTCCGTCCAGGTCAGTGACCACAATATCGGGCACAACGGCGCGCCCTAAAAGAACGGCCGTGGCCCCATCCGCAGCCAGAAAGACGGCATCTCTTTCTTGCAGCCCCTCCAGCTCCTTATCGAGGGTGGGGGCATTGCCGCATACCACTGCCCTGCGTCCGCCAACTATTGTCTCTGCGGCGCGCATTGGTGGCTCTCGGTCGCGCAAGAGCTCGGCCAGGAGTCTTGCCGCTTCTTCGTCCCGGCCTGGAGAAAAGCCGAAGTCTTGCAGGATGGATTGGTAAAGGGTCTCCCAGGTCGCGAATTGCATGCTGAGAATTGGTGTCGCGGCCATAAAGGGTTTTTCCCCCAAAGGCATTTCTAAAATCTGAGAAAAATGAAAAGAGAAAGGAAAATCCTCTCTCTTAGTAGACTCTTGGGAACTGAGCCTGGGTTGGTGCCTTGAAGCAGGTGCAGTCGAAGATGCCGGTTGCCGACTTGAAGGGCTTCTTATCGGGAGAAGTCATGCTATCGAAGCCGCCGAAGCAGCAGGGTAGCCAGTCGTCAAGAGTTGTCTTCCTATAGTAGGGCACCTCGAGGGTCATGTTCTTTTCGATGTGGTAGGTTCCCCAGTAATCCTCATCGATCTCGATGGATGGGTTGCGCCACGCACTATTCTTGAAATTCGCGACCTTTGGATCGACCAGGTTACTATTATCGAGGGTTGGGTTATTCGCGGCAAATTCCGTGTTTGCCTGAAGAACTCCGATATGTGCCTTGCCGTCAGTTACATCTTCATTGACCGTCATCCGGGTATAGCCTACGCCTTCGAAAATTGGATCATAGGTGTAATTGAATTTCTCTTTAACATCGATATTCAATTCCTTATCCAGGGCATGGGCATACTCGACCTCATGGTGCATGCTGGTGCCGGCACGATAGTTCTTTACCCAGGTCTTTTCCTTGAGCAATGAACTATAATCCAGCGGATTTGCGGCATAATAGCCGGTTCCGACAGCGATCTTCATGGGCGCATAGACCATAGCCACATCTTCTTTGAACTGGATGCAGTTCTGGTAAAAGTCGTTGTAGTCGGCGTAGTTCTGGTGATTCATTTTGTACAACTTCTGGTAGGTCAGAGTGGCTTCACTGCTTAAGGAGCCGCTGCCATGAGCATAATTCTTCACGGCGACATTTCCAGACTTGGCATACAGGTAGGTCATGAAGTAACCATTGCCCTGCACACTCTGCTCAAAGTCGAATGTGGTGTTTTGCGTTGCGTATCCACTATACGCTTGGCCGGGGTAAATATGATTAGTAGCTCCAAAAACACCCGAGGGCCACCGAGTTTCATATTGCGCAGATGAACAACCTATGAGCGATACTAAAACCATCGCCATCGATACTGCAAGCATTGCTTTCTTCAGATTAATCCCTCCATCTAAAGCGAATAAGACTATTCTTTTAAATTATCCTGTTTTCTTTAGGTCAACGCACCTATTTTAATCTGTTGATTGCCCTTTTATGAACATGAATAGGGATTTTCCCTTGCCGCAATCAGGTTATATTGTAACCATCCCTAGAGCGGCATAAGAGCGAATTGTACCAAAGAGTCGCATAACCAAAAGGTTAATACGTAAAGCGTTTCCCGACATATAGTGGTATGTTCGCTCCTATCGATCTTATGAGAAGGTCATCTTTTGGTCAGAACCATTTTGCACGAGAGTCATGCTATTTGAGCAGAGAATAATTATATATCAAGATTGACATCGGTCATAAGAAAAATCGAGCATGCAAATGTATAGTGCTAAAAGAGAAGCCCTTCGCCACCCAGGCGAAGGATTCCCGGGTTTTTTGGTTCCGCTGTGGGACCAAACCCCAGCCGCGGGCTGGAACAGGAGGACAAACGGGGGATGCTGGCAGAACTGGAAGATAAGAGAGGCAAACTCAGACAGGAGTCCCTTGCCTTCAAGGATAGAAGAAGCCAACTGAATGCTGAAGCGAGCAAGTGGGCCGCCAAGCGAAATGAGCTGAACAAGGCCACCAAAGAGCTGATCGATGGGGCCCAGGATCTCAAGAAGCTGCGGGATGAGAATAACAAGAATGTGGCACAGTCCAAGAAGGAAAGGGATGAGTACAACGAGAATACCAATCAGCTCTATGCAAGGATTGACGATATCCGCAAGAAGTACAACCTCACCGGTGAGCGTTCCATAAGGGATCTGCGCCGCGAGATCGATCATCTGGAATTTCGGCAGCAGACTGAGGTTTTAAGCCCGGATAAGGAGAAGCAACTGGTCGATAAGATCGCCGCCTTGCATGCAGAGTTCAAGGGCAGAAAAGAGCAGCTTGAGAAGAACGAAGAGCTGAGGAAGCTTCTCGATGAAGCGCAAGCCATGAGAGATCAGGCTTCCGGTCACCACGATCAAGTTACCAGGTTCGCGGAACTGGCCCAGGAATACCACGATCAAATGATAGGCACCTTCAAAGAAGCCGATCAGACTCGTGCCGAAGCCGATGCCGCTCACAAGGAGTTCGTGAAGGCCCAGGAGGCCGCCGATGAGCAACACAAAGAGTTCATCCGCACCCAGCGAGAGGTTCGCGACTTCGAAAAGGTCATCGTGGGCTTGAAGAAGAAGAACCGGGACATAAAGGAAGATCGCGCCAAAGAGGTTGCCAAGCGCGAGGCCGAAGATATCCTTACTCACTTCAGGCAGGGCGAAAAGCTGAACACCGTCGATCTACTAAGGCTGCAGCGTGCCGGCCTGGTTTGATTCGCTCTAAAATTCGTGACTTTAGGGCAGTGAACCTGCCCCCTCTTAGATTTTATGCATCTTTGCAGAACTTCATTAGAGACTTCTATCAGCCTGATATTTAATTTTAATTATATCGGCAGGCAAGACCGCAAGCTTTTAAGCTTCCTCATCAGATCGGAAACAGATGAATGAGATTCGCCTGCTCTTCGGAAAGCCCATTATCCAAGACAGAGGGCGGCTTATATCCGCGATTAAGGATCTGCAATCCCGTCATGGCTGCATAGTGCAGGCCCTGGACGCAGATAAGATCGTCAGCGAGAGACATATCCGCTTTGCCGCAAAGAAGGCGCTGGCAGCTTTTTCCGAAGCGAGAAACATCGCTAAAGATGCAGGAATGGAGATCATGCGTTATGCCTCCGGAGAGAGGCAAATTGAAAGAGCACTTTTCATGAGAATATCGGATCGTACAGAGCGAATGGCACTTGTCCTCGTCGGCTCCGGGTGCAGCTGGCCGGACGCCTCGGAGCTATCCCGGATCATAGAGCTGGACGGACAGGGCTGTTCGTTTTGTGCAAAGGCCGTAAAAGAGGCTTTTAATATCACTTCCGAGGAGCTAGGAGCAGTGGGCGAGGAAAGGATAGAAGATCTGGTCATAGAAAGAGTGGCCCTGGTGGATACATACCGGTAAACAGCTAAAAAGAAGGATGAGTTGTAAAATGAAAGAAGAATTCTACACCGAGAAGCGATGGCTCAACTGGATGAATAAGGTCAAGGACAGCAACTTCAAGCTTACCGAGGAGGATGATAAGAACTCGGGTGCCGTCTTCATCTACATCATGGATGACGTGGTGCTGGCCTGTCTCAAGGTGATAGCCCGATGCGAGCACACCGTTATAGCTCCCGAAGCGGCCCTAGCCGAGATCATGGCCATCAGGTCGATTGTCTTTGCCGAGAACGAATCCATGGGAGAAGATGCCGATTTGATGCTCGAATCCCTCAAGACCTCTCTTGCCGCAGTATTCGTCTCCAGCCAGCGCTATATCATAGGAATATTTGATCGCATAAGCCCCCTGGAAGAGATGGTGGCAAAGGCGATTGCTGCCGAGCAGAAGGAGAACCTGGATGATGCATTCGATCTGCTCAGCCAGGTAGGGGCCAGAGTTATAGGCGGAGAGAGCCTTCCGGAGATTGGCGACATACCTTACTGCATGACGGCAGAGCTTATGGACGGAATTGATGCCATATCGGCAGCCATGCTGGGCGACGATAGCTACAAAGAGGATGATGGATCTTTGGATACAGGCGGGGCCGACTAGCTTGATCTGGTTATTACCTCGCATCCCTTATCGAGAACCACAACGGTGTGCTCGGCCTGGGAGACCAGGGCCCCTTCTACCTCCCAGAGCACAGGATATCTATGCACGGCTTCGCTTCTTAGGAGCTGCATGAGCGCATATTCCGCTCTTTCGCCTTTGAGCCAGCGCCGGGCAAAGGGAAGCGTTTTGTAGCTCTCTCTGATCTCCTTTAAGAGCGCTCGAGCCGCAGGAAGTCGCACCGGCCGGGAGACGGAAAAGCCGTAGATCTCGTTAATGGGCGCCTCGCTGATCCTGCCCGAGCCGTTGGTGGCAAAGGGCTCAATGGCTATAACATCTCCATCCTTCAAGATGGTGCCCTTCTCCATAGCCCGGTTGGGCACAGAGGGCTCGTCATGGGCCAGATATCGGGACAGGCCGTGGCCTGTCAAGTTATATACCGGCCGATAGCCGTAGCCGGTTATGGTCTCTTCTATAACCTTGCCGATCTGGGCCGTGTCAGCGCCCGGCCTTATTATCTCTAAAGCCGCCTCTAAAGCGGCCCGGGAGGCCTCGACCAGGCTTTCATGGCCGCTCAGGTCAACGGTGATGGCGGCATCGGCAATATAGCCGTCCACGTGCACACCCACATCCAGCTTCGCCATATTCTCGGCAAAACGAGTGGCATCATTAGGCGTTGGCGTATAATGAGCCGCGTTCCTATCCAGAGAAATGTTGCAGGGAAAGGCGGGCTGTGCGCCCCGTGATCTGATCGCATCCTCCACGAAATTAGCCACATCAAGCAAGGACGCGTCCACAACAACCCGCGGCCGTGCCTCGGCCAGCACCTCGGCCAGGATTTGCCCTGCCCGTCTGTACTTCTCTAAAATTTCCGCTTCCATTGATAACACCTAAAGCACGAGCTGCCTCTCGAAATGAGTGAGGTTCTCAGAGCCGTTTTTCTTCACAACTACCAGGTCCTCCAGACGCACGCCTCCGATATTGGGATAGTACAGCCCCGGCTCCACAGTTACCACGTGATTGACCTCTAAAGCCTCACCAATCTCGCTGAGGAGAGGTTTTTCATGCACATCCAGGCCCACGCCGTGCCCGGTGGAATGGGTAAAGCCGCGGCCCTCCCTCTCCGGGTATCCCTGATCCTGGAAGACCTGTGTGACCCGAGAATGAACCTCCTTGCCAAAAACGCCCGCCCGGATGGCCAGAAGCCCCGCTGCCTGCGCCAGACGCACCGCCTCGTAGATTTCTTTTACCTCAGGCAAGGCTTCGCCCTTAAGAACGGTGCGCGTCATATCGGCAAAGTAGCGGCTGCTCTTGCTGCGCGGAAAGATATCGATGACAATGGGGGCATTGGCAGCCAGTGGCCCTGTGCCTCGCGCATGAGGATCCGCAGCCTGTGGGCCGCCGGCAACGATGGTATCCATAGCCTCGCATCCGTCCTCCAGCAGAGATACCTCAATTGCACCGCGCACCTTTTCCGAGGTAAGAGGCTGCCCCTCCCGATAGAGCAATTCCCCGCAGGGCTTTGAGCTGCCGATTAGAAGCACAGCCCGGCGCATGGCCCTCTCGCAGGCCCTCTGTGTGCCGGCGATGGCATCCAGCTCCTCTTGTCTCTTTATCTCCCGGCAGCGTGAGGCGGGGCTCTCCAGAACGTAGATCTCAAAATCCTGGAGAAGAGGCTGGTAAAAACCGGCCGGAAAGCGAAAAGGCACGCCCAGGCGCCTTATGCCGTGATCCTGCAAAAACTCCACCAGCACCCGACAATATGCGTCTTCCGGCTTTTCGCATCTCTTCAGCTTATCCATAATCTGGTATTGGGAAGTGCTCAGACACTCATCCGCGATTGACTCTTTCCCGGCCCGGCCCGTCTCCATGGAAGAGACGAGCAGTGTGGTTTTCTCCTGGGCGAGAAGGGCGAATCTGTCGCCTGCCAGGAAGTGAGTGAGGTAATACATGTCGCCGTCGCAGATGCTGTCTCCGACAAAGAGAAAACCGTCCAGATTATGCCGGCCTAGAAAGATCTGCATGGGGGAAGGCACGAATAACTACCTTCTAATGGAGTTTGTCAGCTCGGAGACAAAAGAGGTGACATCTCGGCTCTTCTCTACACCAGTTCCAGTGACAATCAGGTCTGCGCCAGCATTCACCAGCTCTGCCGCTGCTCCGCCGCTGCGAATCCCGCCGCCTACTATGAGCAGGACGTCTCCCAAAATTTTCTTGACCAGGGCCACCATGCCGGCGGGCACAGGAGAGTCTGCACCTGAGCCCGCCTCAAGGTATACCAGCCTCATGCCCATGAACCTGGCAGACAGGGCATAGGCGGCAGCCAGCTCCGGCTTTCTTCGCGGTATGAGGCGGGCATCGCCCACAAATCCCACTGTGCCGCCCGGCTCAATGATGATATAAGCCATGGGTATGGGCTCCAGTCCGTAGCGCAGGATCAACGGAGCACCAAGCGCCTGGTTTTCCACGATGTAAGCTGGGGAGCGCGAATTTAAAAGGCTCATAAAAAAGACGGCATCGGCATTTTCACATAGGCCTGCCACGCTGCTGGGAAAGAGAATTACCGGCAGATCGGTCATCTCCTTGATCTCTCGCACCGTCTCATGAAGAAGAATTCCTGCCGCCCCTACCGAGCCGCCTACCATGATGGCATCGGTGCCGCCTTTGGCCGCTGCCAGGGCCATTGTGCCGGCCTCGCTCGGGCTCTGGGAATCCGGATCAATCAAAGTGAGATGTCCGGCGCCATGCTCGGCTACTGCGGCGGCCAGCAGCAGCTCGACTCTGCCCCTCTCAAACATCATTTAAGCGGTCTTGTTTTCCTTGGACTTCATCCTCAGTCCTTTATAACCGCACTTGCGGCAGCGAGTCGCTCTTACGGGATTTCGTGCGTTGCAGTTCATGCATATCTTGAGATTCAAGATTCTCTTTTCTGCTTCTGGAAATCTAGCCATAATTTTATCGCCTTTTTTTAATATAATTAAATAGCGCCGGGGTTGGGATTTTCCTGAGAGAGCTATCGCGCCCCCGCCATTTTGAACCCAAGCGTCCCTGGAAGGGACAACAGGTCTCGAGCCTGCCGCGTATGAACTCCCGCGGCCCAAAAGCCGCAGAAATTGTCCGCTCTGCCACCCCGGCCCTTGCAATTCTCCGTCTGACCCATGCTTTATATCTGTTGCTCCTCCTTGTTGCCGCAGGACCCTAAAAACAGGAGTTGTTTATGTCTCTAAGAGATGATGCATTAGCGTTTCATAAAGATGCCAGGGGCAAGATTGCCGTACACAGCAAGGTCCCTTGCGCTACCGTGCGTGACCTCTCCTTAGCTTACACTCCGGGCGTGGCTGAACCCTGTCGCGAGATAGAGAAGAATCCAAACGACGTTTATGAGTACACCGCCAAGGGCAATATCGTGGCCGTGGTAACGGACGGGACTGCCGTACTGGGCCTGGGCGATATTGGTCCCTTGGCTTCCATCCCGGTCATGGAGGGAAAGGCCATTTTGTTCAAGAACTTCGCAGGCATAGATGCCTTTCCCATAGCCATAACCAGCAAGGATCCATCGATCATTGTGGATACAGTTGCCAGAATAGAGCCGGTCTTTGGCGGAATTAATCTGGAGGACATAAGCGCACCTCGCTGCTTTGAGATAGAGGAGCGGCTCAAGAAGATCCTGAATATACCCGTTTTTCACGATGACCAGCACGGCACAGCCGTGGTCGCCCTGGCTGCACTCATCAATGCCCTGAAAGTGGTGGGCAAGAGCTTTGCCCAGGTGCGCGTGGCCGTGAGCGGGGCGGGAGCAGCGGGCATAGCCGTTACCAAATTTCTCTACAGCTTCGGGGTAAAGGACGTCATACTCTGCGACAGCCGGGGAGTGATCCACACCGGCAGGCCCGACCTCAACTCTGCCAAAATGCAGATCGCAAAAATGACCAACCCTCGCAATATTACAGGCACTTTAGCCGATGCCATTGAAGGAGCGGACGTATTTCTGGGCCTTTCGGTGGCGGGCATTGTAACTCCAGCGATGGTAAAGAGCATGGCCGCGGATGCTATAGTCTTTGCCATGGCCAATCCCGTGCCCGAGATCATGCCCGATCTGGCCTTGCAGGCAGGGGCGCAAGTGGTGGCCACCGGACGATCCGATTTTCCCAATCAGGTCAATAATGTGCTGGGCTTCCCTGGGATCTTTCGCGGGGCCCTGGATGTGCGGGCCTCCGACATCAATGAGGCCATGAAGATCGCAGCTTCGCGGGCCATTGCCGGCCTGGTGGAGAGCGTATCCGAGGAGTGCATCATTCCCTCGCCTCTGGACAGAAGGGTCGTTCCCGCTGTAGCCGAAGCCGTGGCTCGCGCCGCCATAGAGACTGGCGTGGCCCGCGTTCCGGTGGACCCAGCCCTGGTAGGAAGGAGGGCGGAGGCACTGGTAAAGAATCTGGAAAGAAACGCTTGCACGCCGTCTTAATTGCAAAAAAAATACCGGAAAATGAGGGAGAAGAATCCATCAATTTTCTTACTCGCTTTTATTGCTGCCACCCGATTATTTCGAACAGGGGCAGGTCTTTTTGCCCTGTCCCGCTTTTTCTGTTTTTGCCGCTAGAGAAAGACTGGCCAATGAGCGGCGGGATGCATTATAAATTTTCACCGTTTTGCTGGTGGACCAGAGAGATGCAGCTTCATTGCTGTCTGTGGCCATGACCCGGACCAGATAGGTTCCAGCCAAGCTCCAGGTATGCGAAACGCGCACCGAAGTTCCCGAATTTACCAGGTCGGTTTGGGAGGTACTGCCGTCACCCCAGTCGAAGGTATAGAAGATCTGGTCTTTGTTGAGATCCGTGGTATAGCCTTTGAAGGAATAGGACTTGCCCACATAGCCGGATGCGACACCCACGGGAGCGGAGGGGTTTTTAGGGGGGGTATTGGCTGTTATCTTGACCGCAAGAGATGTTGACCAGGCGGACTGACCACCCTTGCTGTCTGTGGCCTTAGCCCGCACATAGTATGTACCTGTCTTCTGCCAAGCGTGAGATAAGCTGATCTTCTCCGCAAATTTCGCGAATTTTGTCACCGATGTGCTTGCGTCTCCCCAGTCGAAGGTAAGCTGGACATCATCGCCATCCGGATCAATCGCCGAGGCGGTGTAACTGTAAGATCTCTGCACAATGCCGGCAGCAGTACCTTGGGGCTTGGCAGGCTTTTGCGGGGGATTGTTTTTGATTCCCTGGTAGCTCATATCCAGAGTCATCCAGTAGAAGACATATCCAAGGCCAGTGCAGGAGCAATCGTAGTTCATGTCCATGTTCACCCGGAAGAGGCCGGCCGGTCGCCCTGCAGTCGTTCCCCAGCTATTGAGCATGATCCAGTAGCGGTTATTGGGATTGGTATCATCATAGCCCACGCAAAGAACGGCATGCCCGCCTCCGCTCTGATAGTTATACGACCGGCCGCAGGCATAGTCCGGCTGCCATACGGCGGTCTCCGGCTGTGCGCTCCAGAAGCTGAAGAAGTTGCTCCAGGCACTGCTATCTGGCAAATAGTAGGCAAACCAGATGGCTTTGCCCTGCAACAAGACGTTCTTGATGTTGGAGATGGCCGTCTCTTTGGCCAGTCCGTGCGAGGGAACGGTGCTGGTGGAGATGGTCGTCAGATCATAATGGGGATCGGTGGAGATGGATGAGGCGGAGACCGGCGAGCATGCACCGCAGCCTGTGCTTCCATCCCGATAATAGGCGTTGGCGTTGGACCAGGGGACCATTATGCCCTTGGCCCTGTAAAAGCTGGCCAGGCCGGTCAGCCAGCCGCCGCAACAGGCGCCGTTGTAGTTGGAATCAAGGTACTGCAAGGAGAGCCGCTCAGAGGTGCCCTTCTGCCGGGCATAATCGATCTCCATCACGCCTGTTCCCGCCCAGGCCCAGCAGTTGCCGCAGCGCCCCTGGTCGCGCTCGGAGGGTGTGTACTTGAGCCGACCCAGCAGGTTGACGGAAGCGACAGGTGCGGCAGCTATCTTTGCCGCGATATCGGGACTGAGATAGACCTTAGCAGAAGCATTGTACTGCCCGGCCCAAAGGCCCGCCTCTTCTCGTGTGGGGCGCATGAGAGGATACTGCCGAGCGGGAAGGGAGGCGGCGAGATTGCTTGAGGAGAAAAAGCCATAGTCCAGGCCAAAGCCGGGCTGGTCGGAGAGCGTCACTTCATAGCGGCCGGCTCCGGGAGCGGTCCGGTTCCATCCGGAAAAGGGATCTGCTCTCAGTACGTACCGGCCGGGGGAGAGATTGGCGAAGAGGTACTGCCCCGATTCGTTGGTGGTGGTGTTGGAGATCTCCTTTCCTCCCAGGATAAGCCGGATGGTCCTATTCGCGAGGCCCATTTCGCCAGCCGAGAAGAAGCTGTCGCCATCTGCATCTTGGAAAGTTGTGCCATTCAGGAATAGGCTAGCCGCATCAGGAGAGGGGGAGAGAGCATCAGCGCCGGATGCCGGCAGCGAGACTGATAATAGGAAGAATAACGCAGCCAAGTAGATGAAGAGCTTTAGGGGGGGTTGAATCATTTTTACACACCGAATATATTTAGACTGACTTGGAATATAAAGTTTTGGAAAGATTGTGGCTATTGGAGACCAATGCCATCAGGTATTAAGCCTCGGGCGTTGTCAATGTGAATGGGTGGTTTTCGTGAAGAAGCGGGCGAAGAGAGAGGAACGAGATCAAGAGGAGATGAGGAAGAGGCTGGAGAACAGCCTGCCCTGGAGCCTATCACGATGGTTGGCAAAGATGTGGCGGAAAAGAAAGTGATTAATAACTTAAGCAATGTTAATTACATGTTATGTTCGCGGAATACATTGCGGCAGCGCTCCGGTGGGCAGAGTACAAGATTATCGAAAGTGATGACCCAGTTTTCGTATCCGTTCCGGGATTAAATGGTGCATGGGCCACAGGCAAAACCGTTGAAGAGGCCAGGGCCGAGTTAATCGAGGTTATTGAAGAATGGCTGGTCCTCGGCATCAAGCTGGGACACACTATTCCTGCAATTGAAGGCGCAATGATCAACGTGTCGCGACAGAAACCTGCATCGTCTGCTTGCAACGGGGTCCTCCGCCACAAAGTTGACTATTTTTCTTCATCCCCTGTCTAAAAAGCCCTTAAGTTCTCCGCCACCGCTCTTGTCACATCCGCCGTCCCACAGTCCCCTCCCCGGTCCGGCGTGCGCGCCCCCCCCAGCCAGCGCCCTCTGCACTGCTGCTTCCATCCGGCGCGCCTTTCTCCGGCTCGCCCAGCCAATCCACCATCATGGCCGCGCTTCTTATGGCTCCCACGGGATTGGCTATGCCCTTTCCAGCGATGTCCGGGGCGCTGCCGTGGAAGAAATTGAAAGTTTTCCACAGTTGAAGGCAAAATGCCTCGCATCGCATTAGGATTAGTGTTAAATCCCTTCGGTTCCCTATAGCATCGCTATATGTTCGCAGAGTATATCGCAGTGGCCTTAGAGCGAGCGAAATATAAAACTCTCGAAGACGGCACTTATGCTGCAACCGTGGAAGAGCTTCGCGGAGTTATCGCCATTGGTGATACCATTGAAGAATGCCGGAGGGATCTCATCGAAGTAATTGAGGGCTGGGTTGCCCTGAGGCTCCGCATGGGTCGAACCATTCCTCCCATCGGCGGCCAGATGATAGCCGTATCAACGTAGCCCATCGCCATTGTCGAATAGGCTCATTCCAGTTTCGCGCAGAGAATTGATCCGGCGACTGGGGAAGCTAGGATTTGAAGGACCATATCCTGGTTCCGGCCATGAGTATATGGTAAAAGATGATGCTTATGTGTCCATCCCGAATCCCCACCATGGCGAAAAAATCGGTGCTGAACTCCTTTCAATCATCTTGAAGGAAGGAGAGATAAGTCGTACCGAATGGCTCTATGCAGCTCGTCTTTGAGCCCAAATTCCTTTTCTCCATCCCTGGCCCTAGAAAATCTCCATGCAGTCCACAACTGCTTCGGTCACTTCCCTTGTCCTGCACTTTCCCCCCAGATCCGGCGTCTTTGCCCCGCAGGCCAGCGCTTTTTGCACCGCAGCCTCGATCAGGCGCGCCTTCTTTGGCTCGCCCAGCCACTGCATCATCATGGCCGCGCTTCTTATGGCACCCACGGGATTGGCGATGCCCTTTCCCGCGATGTCCGGCGCGCTGCCGTGAATGGGCTCGAATAGGGCATGGTCGGAGCCGAGGTTGGCGCTGGAGCATAGACCGAGGCTGCCTATCACTCCCGCCGCCTCATCGCTCAAGATATCGCCGAAAAGATTGGTGGTGACCAGCACGTCGAACCGTTTGGGGTTTATCACCAGATTGTAGGCGGCGGCGTCCACCAGCATGTCCTCATAGGGCACTCCCCGCCGCACGGCTACGGCGCGGCAGGTCTCCAGAAAGAGGCAGTCGCTCTTCAGCGCATTGGATTTGTGAATAATGGTAAGCTTTCGCCTGGCGATCGCGAGGTCGCAGGCAATCTCTGCAATTCTCTGCGAGCCGCGCCGCGTTATAACCCGCAAGGTGCGCGACTCCTCCACCCCCACCTCCTCCAAACCCGAGTAGAGCCCCTCCGTGTTCTCCCGCACAATGATAAAATCCAGATCCTGGGACTGAAAGGGCCTGATATTGGCATAAAGGTCCAGCTCCTTTCTTATTCGGAGGAGCACGCTTTCATAATTGGGGTCGGGCGGCGTGCTGATCGCCCCAAAAAGGATGCAGTCGCACTCTTTAAGAGCCGCCAGGTCCTCCTCGGCCATGGCCAGCCCCGTCCTCTTCCAGCGGGCCAGGCCAATCTCCACAGGGACCCGTTCAAACTTCGCGCCCGCGCCGTCCAGCACCGCCAGAGCGCTCTCTATAACCTCGGGACCGATGCCGTCGCCGGCAACGACTGCTACTTTCTTAGATCCTGCACCAGACATCGCACCGCCTCCGCTATCTTCCAGGGCCCGTCTCCCCAATGCACCACCATGCCCGGCTGCCCGTTCTTGCAGGTTTTGCCCCTTTGCTCGGAACGGCAGCAGCGGGTGATAAAAGGCCCCCGGGGCAGAAAGACCGGCTCCGAACTTTGCACGGGGCAGATATTGACAAACTCGAAATCCTTTCCGGGATTATTGGCCAGAAAGATCTCTCGCGAGACGGCGCAGCCCACAATCCGAGGGCGCTCGTGCACCACAAGGTCCGTATCCAGAGAGCGCCCCAGGCCCGAGGCCCGGCAAGGGTAATAAACGCTATTGCAATCAAATTGGCGCAGATCCAGGATGTGAGGCACAAAACGAACCATCAGGTCCCCCAGGATGCCGCAGGCCTCCAGGCCGGCGAGAACGTGAACCAGCCAGGGCGGATGGGGAGGCGAGACATCCAGGATCTCGATGGTGAGAACCTGGGAACGGTCGGGGTCTTTGACAAAGGTGATGTGCTCATCCAGCCCCTGAAAGACGACTGTGTTCGCCGTCCCGCTCCGGCAGCAGACGCCCTCCGCCAGCTCGATGAGTTGGGCCCGGTTCCTGGTGTCCACAATATCAGGATAAAACATGATCTCCTGGCCGAAGGCCATCGGCTCCAGCTCTACCACCTCTCTCATGAAGCCCGAGCCCCGACTCTTGACATGGTAGAGAGCGGGCCCCTCCCGGCTGATGAGATACTCGGTGGCAAAGTAGACGGATTCACCCCGACGCTCTCGGTCCTTAATCCCTACGAACTTGTACTCTTCCGGAAAGATCATATCATCATGCCAATCCTTTCTGCCGCCTTTCGTGCGCCACCAGGCCCCCGTCTTCCAGTATCTCCATGAGGAAATCAGGCAGCCTGGTGCCCTGATAGACTTTATCCCCCACCCGTACACAACCCTCTGCCAGATCCACCTGCACGGTGTTGCCCTTCTGGCAGGGCACATCCGCCTCGATCAGAGCCAGCCCTACATTGATGGCATTTCTGTAGAAGATGCGGGCAAAGGACTTGGCCACCACCACAGCCACGCCCGCCCCCAACAAGGCGCGGGGTGCTTGCTCGCGCGACGAGCCGCTGCCGAAATTTCTGCCCGCCACAATCACATCGCCCTTCTCCACCAGGGCGGCAAATTGCGGGTCTAAGCCCTCCATGGCATGCTCCGCCCAGAGCCTGGCATCTTTTGTGCGCAGGTACTTGCCGGGGATGATCACATCGGTATCCACATCGTCTCCAAAGACCCAAGCCTTGCCTTTGATCATGATTATTGCATTGGCAGTTCCCGCATAATACTTTTTGCATCACTTTAGCTGACAATGGCAGGAGTTTTCGCGAAGCTAGTATGGCCCTTGCAGAGGAGGCCGAGAATAGAGCGGCAGGTCTTTCCCAGCTTCAGGCTGGACAAAAAGGCCCTGGAGCTACAAACAGCCATAGCGATCCTGCAAGAGGCTCCTCCAGTAAATCTGAAATATCTATAGCTCCCAGATACTATCATGATACTCGGCATATCCGGCAGTCCCAGGAAGATGGCTACAGAGCAAATCCTTAGCGAGGCCCTCAAGATGCTGGGGGAGTTGGGCCTGGAGACGGAGCAATTCACGGTGCGAGGCCGGCAGATCAGCCCCTGTCGGCACTGCGACCACTGCATCAAAGCCAAGGAATGCATAGTTAAAGACGATATGTATCAGCTCTATCCCCTCATCCGGGAGGCCAAAGGGTTTGTTATCGCCACGCCGGTCTATAACGGCAGCATGAGTGCTCAGACAAAAATAATAATAGACAGAACGCGAGCCACATTGGCAGCCGATCCCATTGCTCTGCGGCTAAAGCCGGGCATGGCCATCGCCGTTGGAGGCGATCGCATGGGCGGCCAGGAGCTGGCCGTGCAGCAGATTCATACCTTTTACATCCTCAACGGCATGATCCCGGTGAGCGGGGGTTTTTTTGGCGCCAACCTGGGAGCAACCTTCTGGTCTCGCGATACACTGGACGGGGTAATGTTGGATGAAGAAGGCTTCCGCACGCTCCGAAAGACGACAAAGAGATTCGCGGAGACTGTAGTACGTCTCGAGAACATGAATGTACTAAAAGATTAAGTTACTGCAGGGACTAAGTGATTATTATGGCAAAGGATGGCGCGAAGAGAAAGATTGCCTGGGGGATTACAGGCAGCGGCGACCGCATAGAGGAGACGGTCGAGGCCATGATAAAATTGCAGAAGCAGTACGACGATGTGGTGGATGTGCGCGTCTTCGTATCCAAGGCAGGTGAGCAGGTCATCAAGTACTACAAGCTATTCAACACCTTAGAGAAGCACTTCGATAAGGTCTGGGTGGAGATCAACGCTAACTCTCCCTTCCTGGCCGGCCAGTTGCAGGTGAAGCGCTATGAGTTTTTGCTGCTGGCACCCGCGACATCAAATACCGTGGCCAAGATCGCATTGGGCCTGGCAGACTCACTGCTCTCCAACGCCGCCATCATGTCCCAGAAGGCATTCGTTCCCACATATATCATGCCCTGCGACTATAAGCCCGGAATCATAGCCACCATTCTCCCTGACGGCAGTGAGATGCGGCTACGCATCAGAAAAGAGGATGCACAGCATGTCGAGAGTCTGCGCCGGATGGAGGATGTCTTCGTCATCGAGAAGCCCCCTGAGATTGCAGGCATCTTCGAGCGGCATTTCTCAGCCTGAAATACTTTTTATGCAGACAATATCGGCGATCTCACCAGCGTAAAATCTCATTACCATCAGCGTCCGCTTGCCGCAGCTTAATGTATCATTTATTCCCAGAACCATTGATAAAGACGGCTCTCGCCCAGCCAGGATCAACACCCAGACCTTTGCCGCCTGCGAATCTATATCCTCAACCTGCAATGTGCAATTTTCCATGGTGTAATTCTCATGCATAGAGAGAACGATCTCCTGGGAAAAGGCAGGATCAATCAAGATCGTAAGAAATAGGATACAAGCTGAGAATGTAGATAATCCATTTGCCATGCTTATCATCTCCCTGGCGGCGCCTTTGCAAGTAGCCCAGCCTCGAAAGGATTTAGTACTTATGAATCTATCGTCTCTTAACACGAGATGTGCGAAAAGTAATACTGGTGTTTCCATGAAGGACGTAGGCATACTAATACTCGGGCATGGTTCCAGCCTGCCTTACAATAAAGAACTGGTGGAATCGCTCGCCCAGATGATCAGCAAAAACCACTCCGGACCGGTCAGGACCGCTTATCTCAATATGAACCAGCCCAACATCCCGGAGGGTCTGAATAGCTTTGCAGGAACCAATGTATCGAAGATCGTGGCTCTGCCCCTCTTTTTAGCCCACGGGGTTCATACCCGCCAGGACATCCCCCAGGAGATGGGCATAGATCCGCAAAAGCGTAGAGGCACTTTGACGATAGGGGGCAAAGAGGTAGAGGTCATCTGTGCCGAGCCCCTGGGCGTGGACGAATGCATTGCGACACTGGCATGCAAGCGGGCGAAAGAGGCTCTAAGGTAGCCGTACTCGACACCATCCACGGTGGAGCCATAATCGCTCGCAGGATGGTCGAATCGGGCCTGCAGGCTGAAGCAATCGAAGTATATCACCACACCCCAAATCTGGCAGACTTCAACCTGGTGGTAGCCCCCGTACACCTCGCACCCGGCAACCCGGCCCTAGCTCAGGCCAAAAAAAGCAAGAAGAAGATAATCACCCACCATCAGGCGGTGGGCGAACTACTAGGGAGGAGAGAAGATCCTACCATGGAGATCTTCGAGGTGACGGGCACGTACAGCAAGACCTCCACGACCCTCTTGCTGGCCCTGATGCTCTCCCGGCAAAAGAAGGTCTTATCCCACACCACCCGCGGCCTGGAGATCTGGCAGGACGGCAAAGCCTGCCTTCTGGAAAAGGGGCTTTCCATCACACCCGGAAATGTGATCCATGCTACAGAAGTTGCAAAGGCCCAGGGGGCAATGGCCCTGGTCTGTGAGATCTCTTTGGGCGGCACGGGCCGGGCCGATTATGGGATCATAACCGGCCTTTCCGGAGACTATCTCATCGCCAATGCCACAAAGTGGGCCAGTACTGCCAAGCTGCAGATGCTTACCCTTGCCAAGAGTGGAGCAAAGCTTCTGGCCAACATCGATGCTCGGCTATCCCCGGATGTTTCTTTTGCCGGAAGGGGAAGGGTTTATGCCAGGCCGGATAGTTTGATCTTTGCCAAAGAAGAGGTGCATCTGGATTTGGGCCAAGATCTGGACTTTATGGGCTACGAGACGGCAATCGCGGGAGCCGCGGCTGCCGCAGACCAGGCCGGCATCCCGAGGAGCGAGATCGCCCAGGCCCTCACCGGTTTCGACGGTTTTTCCGGGCGCATGAAGATCAAGCGGCTGCCCAATCAGACTTTCTTCGACAATTCGAACTCCGGACTCAAAGTTCAAGATGTGGCGCGAGCGCTTGACCGGGCCTCTGGCAGTGACCTGTTCGTAGTGGTGGGAGAGGACAGTGAAACCGTATGTGAAGGTATGAACATCCCCGATCTCTCCGACCTGCTTCGGCAAAGGAAAAACGAGATGGCAAAGCTGATAATAGTCGGAGAAAGACTCGTCCCCCTGGCAGAAGAACTGGGGGCAGCTACCGCCAAAAATCTGCAGCAAGGGCTGGAAAAGGCTCAGAAAGACAGCCCGAAAAGGCTGCTTTCCTGTGTAAAATGCTTTAGGTGATATAAATGACAAGCGATAACTTAACAATACTTCATCCCAGACCAAGCTCCATTGTGGCAGCTCTTTACACTCTGCGCGACCTTGGTGCCGAGGTGGTCATACTGCACGGCCCAAGCGGATGCTGCTTCAAGCATGCCCGTCTCTTAGAGGAGGACGGAGTGCGGGTCCTCACCACAGCGCTGGACGAAGCGGGATTCGTCTTCGGAGGCCAGCAGCCGCTCACCGCCCTGCTCAAGAAGGCCAGGGAATTGTTCCATCCGAAACTTATGGCGATCTCAGGGACCTGCAGCAGCATGATCATCGGTGACGATCTGCATCAGGCCGTCCTCAATGCCGACCTGGATATACCCGTCCTGGAAGTAGAGGTTCATGCCGGCTACAGAGACAATACCAAAGGCGTGATCCTCGCTTTGGAGGCGGCAAGAGACAAGGGAATCATAGATGAGGCAGAGCTTCTTCGGCAGAGGGGCCTGCTCGAGAAAGCTACCCTTGTAGAGAAGCTCTACGGAGCTGCGAGCAGCGAGTACCTGGCTCCGGAGCGAGGAGATCTCAAATATGAGGCTGCCGCCCGGCTTCTAGAGCTCATCCGGCAAGGCAAGAAGGGCCTGAATATCCTCAATGCCAAGAAGGAGACAGCCTACATGTTTGCCGACATTACCGCGGCCGTGGCAGAGGTTGCCGGCGATCAGGTGGATACCCTGGCCAACTTGGACGACAAGGTGGGACTGCCTAAGGTAAGAAGGGATGCATCCAATATCGCCCGCGATCTAATGGAGCGGAAGGTGAATTTCCAGATCATCGGCGGACTGGACGAGTACCCGGTGACAGGTGTTGCTGTGGAAAAGCTGGCCGCAAAAAAGCATTACGACTTTGCCGTGATCTCGGGAGTGCCCCATGCCCTGCCGGTATCAGCTCTGGAAGGTATGGAGATATTCTCTATCACCAATGGACCGCGCCAGGTCAAACCTCTGCGCGATTTAGGCCACCAGCATGTCACTGTTGAGCTGGATTTGCATCCCAAGACCATGGGCGTGAAAACTCTGGTGGAATCGGAGTTCGGAGCCACATTGCGAGCGCTAAATAAAGCCAAAGCTAAAGAGAGATAAAAAAGATATTTTTTAAAGTTTTTTAGAAGGCTTTGGGCAGTTCGGTGAGCAGCGCATATATGACAAAGCCCAAGGTGCCGATGATGCCTATGCCGGCCATAGAGATCTTGGCGATCATATTGAACTCCTCACGACTGGGCTTTCGGGCCAGCCTTAAAACCCGCATGTACTCATTTACATTCGTGGAAGGCATAGTGACGCCCAGATCCACGTTATCCAGATTCAGCTTGCTCTTAAGATCCAGCTTATTCTTGAGTTCGAGCTTCTGCTTAGCAAAGCCCTTCTTCTCAGTATCGTTAGTTCCCTCGCTCATTCCCCCAGAGGAAGGAATTAGAGAATAAAAAACCTTTCGATCGGGATTTAATTATTGGTGCATCACCTTGCGGACATAATTAATGAGAAGGATCTACATAACCCTCAATATGAATAAGATAGTCCAGCATGTAAGAAATGCAATAAGCGATGAAAATGCAGAATCTCTTGTGCCTATTTTCGATAGCGGTCGGCCTATACGCTCCACGAGAGGTATGAGAACATGGTACACGGGCAAGCCTTGTGAATATACCAAAAAGTCCCATACCAATTTCTGCGTTTATGATAGCACATGGGAAATGGCCGAATCTCTTGAGCTTGATAGGAATTCCCATGTTGAAGCATGGGTAAAAAATGATCATCTCGGCTTTGAGATTGCTTATTTCTATCAAGGAGTGATAAAGAAGTATTGACCTGATTTTATAATTCGCTTAAGCAATGGCATCAATCTTGTTCTCGAAGTCAAAGGAAGAGATACTCTACAGGATAAGACCAAGCGGAGCTATCTGGATGAGTGGGTCAGGGCGATCAATGAGCATGGCGGCTTTGGGACCTGGCAGTGGGCGGTATCCAAGGACCAGGCGGATGTTGCAGGAATCCTGGAGAATATTGCAGGAAGAGGCTTATCCGCCAATGTGGATTGATATCGATTAGAGAGGAGAACAAAATTGCGGAAGGGGAAGGAGGCCATGAAAGATATTGCATCGCATCTCGGTCCATGGGGCACAGCTCATCCGATCGATCAGCCAGCTATCACTAAAGCCAGGAGAAAAGGAGATTAAAAAAGGGCTGGTGGCAGTTCTGGTGATGACATGCCCCCACAGTCTCATGCTGAATCCCCATGCTTGAGATCCTGGTCGAGGCAAGAACACTGGAGTGAGGTTTTTTTAGGTACCTCCGTTAAAGATATGCAGGTAGGTTTGCCAGCCAGTTCCAACTTGTCTGGAATATCCATTATTTTCCCACGCATTGCTGCCATCGGCAAATCCGAGATGCTTGTACCATAGTAATCTACCATCAGTCGTAATGGCGTAGATACTCGGGTTAGATTCTGACCTTGGCCGTTTTGGTTAAAGCCGCCTGTAATAGTCGAGCCGGACAAACTGCCGGTGTAGACCTGCGTCAGATCCCCTCCAAGATCGCCCTTCCCTTATGAAGTCTGCTCAGACAGTCCGTTATTTCTGCTTCAAGCCCTCCTCTAACCTTCGCCAGAGCAGCATTAGCAGGCATATCCTGTACTTCCGAGTGATGAGTTTACGATTTTCGTTCGCTGCCAGTCAAGTCGCATTTTTCCCCCTCCGCAGTATAGCCAGTGAGGTTACGCCAGATGTGGAGAGCCTATCTCCAAGGCTTGTCGCCACATCGCCTGATCCTGCCTTCTGCGGCCAGCTCTCCAAGAGGATAGAGAGAGCATATCTATCGAATGCTGCTAAAAATTTTGAGGTGCCAGCTTGCTTGAATGCCTGTAGTAGCAAAAAAGAGATTCATTAGTTTCTTCCTTGACCTACTGCCATACATACAAGTCGTATCTTTCAAGTGATCAATGATGCTGGTAGGTAGTTGTCTCCAGGAAGTCCCAGAAGGTTCGGTTGAGTCCTAAAAGCTCCACTAAAATGTTCTCCTTTATTGCTTGAAATCTTAAACCAATATTTGGTGTAAGGTCTTAGATCGCCCATGAGGAAGACCATATTATCTGGAACACTCTTGGTCATTGTGAACAGATCAACACTTGCTCCAGATTCGCCGAAATGAACAGTAATCTGATCCCCGGGATAGAAACCATTAACTACAAAGATGATTTTGGCTTTTGTGTCAGAGGCCAGCACATGAACATCCTCGATAGGATCCAGGAGGTCTGCTACACAATTACAATTACATTGCACGTCGCATATAGCCTTCTCGCCTTGGCCGCATTTTGGTGGAGTTCCTTTGCACCCTCCTCCATCTACAAGATCCGAACCCTGATTGATGATATCAACAATTGTCTTATCTGCCTGGACAAATCCGAGGTCAATTGCGATTTGGGGGTTCTGGCCGGACCCCTGCATCTTGCTGGCGCTCCAGGGATACTGACCCTGGCCATCTTGGTTAAATCTGCCGGTTATAGTCGAGCCGAACACACTGCCGGTGTAGACCTGCGTCACCTCTGCGCCTTCCCGGGTGAACTGAATTGTTTCGCCGGATATAGTGCCGCTGATGGTTTCCACCGACTTGGAGGCCATATTGGTGCTGGTCATGGTGCCTGTGATCTGGTTCCCGCTTTGCTGTAGGTCCAGGATGAAGTTATAATTCGTATTAGCCACCATATCCCATTTGCCGGACAGATCGGCTGAATCGTAAGTATCGCTCCCCCTATCTCCTCGCCCCCAAACCGATCCAGCGAATCCTCCTGTTTTTTGGATGACACGCAACCGATTGTTGGACTCTATTTTGACTACCATTACCCCATTTTGCATGACCCTGCCCTTGGGTACATCCGCCCAATTTCCATTGATGATGTCGCCGTCGATAGTGCCATACATCACATTAGACCACTCCGGAGTATTGGGATCTTTCTCACCATACCACCAGATGCTATTCCCTAGCTGTCTAATATAATATATACCGTCATCATCGCAATTCCAGACGCCGGTTAAGTCTATGCTGTCTATAAAGTTTGATGCCACGTTCGACAACCGGCCAGGGTTGCCTTCAAACAGATTTAAGCCCCCCGTTTGACTAACGGCACAATTCATCGACAGAAGCAGCCCCACGGCTAAAACAATGGTCACATACCCTTTATCGATCATAGAATGCACTTCTATTATTAATAATGACTATTACTATAAATAGATGCTTTCGGGAAAAATAGAGTCGATTATGGAGTTTTACAGGGAAGGCCTGATCAGGATAGATGGCGAGATGATAACGAAAATATAGGTCAGTTTCCGCAAACTTTCCTAGTAAAAAAAGCTCAGGGGACTAGGCCCCTGCGACTTCCCGGCTCATCGACACGATGGAGGTTTTCAGGCAAGCCTTTTGGCTTAAAAGGGGGCCCATGTGCTGTCCAGGTATATTGGCTTGGATACCCCCCTGTAGTAGTAGCAGTTCCTTGCATTGATAAAAAGCCGGAAATAACCGAAATCACGCCGCTATATCGTCGAGTCCACTCATTAAGATGTGTCCGAGTGAATTCAACTTGGTTGTCGTAAATAGTCCCAACAATCGGATCAACGACGGGTTTAGTGCTATTAAAATCATACATCGTCCCTTCGATCGTATTTCCCGACTGTTTTATTATGAGTATATCTACCCCTACAGAATCGCTTTCCACTTGCCACTCACCTGTGAGGTCGTAATATGGTAGAGAATATCCTGGTTCATGTTCTGATGGTTTAAGATTTGCGAGATTTGGATCTGAGTATGGATTTCCCTGAATCGCATCAACTGTATTCATTGCAAGCATGAGCAGTACAATACCAGCCAGAAATCTTTTTTTGATATACATATCTAACACCTCGACCTACCTCAAAAGCTTGTATCAATCGTATATGTGTTTATTTATTATTAAACATGTCCCTACATACGACTTGGAGAAGGCAGATCAGGATAGCTGGATAGCTGATAACAATAATATAGGGTCAGCTTTCCGCAAACTTTCCTGGTAAAGAAAAGCTCAAGGGGCATTCGACCCCTCGATGCTGTAAGGTTAGAAAAAGTAGGCCATCCCTGCCTCTAAATCAACGGTGTTAACACGACCCCCTGCACCCTGCTCGCGCTCCAGGGATACTGACCCTGGCCGTTTTGGCTAAAGGTGCCTGTAATACACGAGCCGGACACACTGCCGGTGTAGACCTGGCCGGGACCTTCTCGGTTGAACTGAATTGTTCCGCCGGATATAGTGCCGCTGATGGTCTCCACAGTCTCGGAAGCCGCATCTTTGCTGGTCATGGTGCCTGTGATCTGGTTCCCGCTTTGCTGCAGGTCAAGGATGAATTTATAATTCGTGTTAGCCACCATATCCCACTTGCCAGACAGATCGTCTGAAACCCCACCAGACGGGTTATAGCTCAAGACACAACCTATCGACAGAAACAATCCCACGACCAAACCAATGGCCACATTCTTTTTATTTATCATAGAGTTCATATCCATTGTTAATAGTGACTTTCACTATTACTATCAATAAATACATTTTGGAAAAATTGCGGTGTTGACCAATTTTATTATCTCTTGACCCTAGAATTTGGATCGCTCTTCACTTTCGCCCCGCCCCCTTGCCTCGCCCTCATATCTTTTATCATGGAAATCGAACTCCACCCGACCGTCTCCCTGCTCCCCGAAACATTCAGCGTCCTGGTCGCCCCCCGTGGAGATGCTGACCGGCGCCCTGAACAGCCACCTGGAACTGCAGCGCTACAAGATCCTCTTCATCTGTGGCAACTACTCCAGCATCCTCAGCCGGCTGGACCGCAAATTCACGGAGCTGGAAGTGCGCCGCGCCTTTACAGTCTTCCAGCTCATGACCATCCTGGAGACCACCATCCTGCTCTATGCGCCGGCGCTGGATCCTCACCTGCAGAAGCTGAACCGAGCTGGCTAACCTGGGTGTTCTGCATCTACGGCGAGCAGGCCGCGCGAAGGCCGAGGCGAAGATGCCGGGAGCGCAGGCTACTTTGGAGGCATACTCATGAGGTGGCCCTGGAGACTGCGGAGAGCGATCGAGCCCAGGCCGATGGTAAGCAGGGCTATGGAGCTGGAGACGGCCAAGGAGATCCTGGCGGAGGTCTTCCACGCCCGGCCCGGCGAGGTGGAGGAGATGATACAGAGGAGGCTGGAGGAGGGCAGGCCGGAGGGGCCACATGTGGTATTATAAAATGTGGATAGAACTGAACCCGATCCGCTATACCCCTAGCTCTTTTTCTTTTGCGAAGGCAGCATTTGCTTCGTCATTCCTTCCGAGGGCTTTAAGAGCAACGCCTTTGTTGTACCAGGCATCGACATATTCGGGATCCAGCCTAATGGCCTCGTCATAGGCTTTGATGGCTTCATCGTACTTGTCTTGTTTATGGAGATTGGTGCCTTTGTTGTTCCAGGCCTCGGCATAATTGGGATCTAGCCTAATAGCCTCATCACAGGCCTTGATGGCCTCATCGTACTTGTCTTGTTTATGGAGAGCAACGCCTTTGCTGTACCAGGCCTCGGCAAAGTCGGGATCCAGCCTGATGGCCTCGTCAAAAGCCTTGATGGCCTCGTCGTACTTGCCCTGTTCACCGAATGCAATGCCTTTGTTGCACCAAGCCACGGCAAAGTTAGGATCGATCTCGATTGCTTCATCGCGGGCTTTGATGGCTTCGTCGTACTTGCCCTGAACACCGAGAGCACTGCCTTTGTTGTTCCAGGCGTATGCAAATTTCGGATCTAGTCTGATGGCTTCATCGTAGGCTTTGATGGCCTCATCGTACTCGCCTTGGTCTACAAGAGAATTGCCTTTGTTGTACCAGGCATCGACATATTCGGGATCCAGCCTAATGGCCTCGTCATAGGCTTTGATGGCTTCATCGTACTTGTCTTGTTTATGGAGAGTAGTGCCTTTGTTGTTCCAGGCCTCGGCAAAGTTAGGATCGATCTCGATTGCTCTGTCATAAGCCTGCAAGGCCTCATCGTACCACCCTAGGCTACTCAAAGCAAATCCCTTATTAAACCAGACCTCTGCAGATTTGCTCTTGATTTCATCTGTCGTTATATTCAATGGAATGGCCGGGCTCAGTTCATCTCCTTCTTTCTTTGTCTCAGGTAATTTCAAGGAAGTCTTTCCAAACTCCCTGGCGCAGACAAAAATGTGCTTATCTCCCTGGAAAAAGGGCCCTCCAGGATGCGTCGTTCCTTTCTCATCTACACCCCAGTCCAGGTTAAGCCAGACATTCTTGTTATCAGTGTCTATATGAGTGTAGATCTTATTCGTATTGAATTTCTGCTTTAGCCAGTTGATAATCTCATCTACCTGGCTGTTCTGATCGCTGAGATTCCCGAGATAGACCTCTGCATAAGCATGCCCGCCAGAGGTTTTGTTTTGAGCAAAAATAATTCGTGTGGTTCCGCCGATAGACTCCACCAGTGCCGACATGAGGATGGCAAAATCATCGCAATCACCCACACCTGCGCAACCGGCTTTGCCGCCAATCTTGAGGGATTGGTTGGCATACATGAAGAAATCGGTGCCTCTTGGATCGCGGGCATAGCTCCAGCCTTTTACAGATCCTTCACCGTTCTTCATGTAGCTGTAAATTGAGCATATCTGGTCAATAGTGAGATCTCCAGGAAACTTGGCCACGAGTAGTAAGGCTACCTCGTGGACCATAGAATGAGCTGGCTCTACCCTTGAGCTAACGGTCTTTTTGAGATCATCTTCCTTCTTCTCGGTTCTTCCAACAGGTGCACTGCCGCCACCTACAATCGGGAACTCTAGAACCTCGCTGTCTGATAGATAGGAGACCGGGGGCACTCCCATGAGGTCTGAAGATGCAGCATACGCCTGCTCAAGCTGATCAGAATTGTAGCTAGCCACGCCGGATGACATCTTATCAAAGACGAAAGGCACATCTACGGCTATCCCATTACCGATGAGGAGAATCATGCAGAGCCAGAGTGCCAACGGAGACATGGCGACCTGATCTTGCGCTTGCTTACTATATGTATTTTACAACAAAGACAAGCCCTGCATCCCCAGCGCCTCCGCCTTCCTCTCCCTGGCCTTCTGGCTGGCTGCCGCGGCATCCATCTTCCTGGCACTTCCCAGGGTCGGGCCGCGGGTGCGCGGGTGGCCTTTCGCAGGGCTCGCACATGCCCGGGCCAGCTCGCGGGCGGTCCTATCCGCCGCGCGCCATCGAGCATCGCCACCCTGAAGAAGCATTGCAAGTATTACGCAATAGTTGTATAAGAGCTGACACAAGACAAAGCGCTGCACGGGATTTCTCAAACGCTGCCCGATTTCAAAACCAGTTAGATTACAGTTATGAGGCAAAAGCCCATGAAGAACGCATCACAACAATATTCACCGACAATGACCAAGGATTACAGCCGGATTTCAGATACGGCCCGTGCGGTGGATGCAGAGGTACTGCCCAGGATGGCGTCTTACATCCGGCGTATATCTCCGCAGATCGCTGCCATGAGCGCCGACGAGGTTTTTGTGATCGCCGATTACGGCGCCGCAGACGGTGTGAATTCGAGCGAGTTGTTTGAAGCAGTCATCTGCCAGATTCACGAGGTGAATCCCACGCTGACCATCAAATTAGTCTATATTGATCTGGCGGGTCCGGCGAATTTCGAGACCTTCTGTGCAACCTCGGCATTAGCGAAATTAAAGCACGTAGAGGCCCAATACATCCAGCGGTCTTTTTATGAACCATTTCCTGAGATAACAGGCAAACTCCAGATCGGTTTTTCCTCCACTGCGCTGCACTGGCTGAATGCCAAAACGGTTGGACCTGATTATTTTCAGCATGCCCTCTGCATACAGCCCAACCAGTTGCCTGATTTTGAACGTAGAAAATTTGCGGAAAAATGGAAAGCGGATTGGCGGTCGTTTCTGCACGAATGCAGGGCGTCGCTGGTTAAGGGGGGCGCTTTGTTTTTTGCCAACCTTGCCAATCTGGGAGACGACCGGTGGCCGGCGTCGCCGGGATATAACAACCTCAGGGACATTTGCAAAGAGTTATATGAGGAGAAAAAGCTTTCCGAAGCAGAGCTAAATGCTATTTTTATACCGGATTACTTTGCGACGCCCCATGAAATGTCACGTTTGCTGAATGAAGACGATCTTAGGTGGTGTTTTGCCGTCAACGCCGTTGATCCATTGACTGTCCCGTGCGCCTATTTTAGCAAGGCGCAGGACAAGTTGGACGACCCACAGGAACGGTCCAAGCTTGCCGCTACCCTGGCCCATGTAGTCAGGGCCTGGAGTGAATCGTCGATGTGGATCGGACTTCACGCAGACAACAAAGACCTGATCGAAGACATTTATCAACGGCTGCGGGACAAGTTCTATGAAAAACCCGAGGGCTTGCCCTATCAATATTGCTTGCTCGAACTGGTAAAAAAGACATGAGGAGAAAGGTTGAATTTATATTATATCTTTGAGTGCGTCCACAAGAATTTATCCGAGTAAAGCCGAATACAATAATATGACAGAAAAGAATGAGAGCCCGTCAGGACCCCAAGATGACTCCATGAAGATCACCGTTAGCAAGAATGGCCCATATATCGTGACCGGCGGAGTACCCCTTGCTACCTCGGAGATTTGCAACGATGATGAGGGTTACTGTCGGACCTGGCGGGAAGTTAAGAAATACCCCGTGCAGGAAAAGTATGCCCTCTGCCGGTGCGGCCAATCAATGAACAAACCGTTTTGTGATGGGACTCATTCAAAGAGTCACTTTGACGGAACCGAGGCAGGAGACAACGAGCCCTTTGATAAAGGAGCGGGAGTGATCCGTGGTCCTGCGCTAACATTGTCCGATAATAATCATCTTTGCGTCCATGCCAGGTTCTGCATGCGAGCAGGCGGGATCTGGAACCTTGTAGAGCAATCAGATAGCCCGGAAGCTCGGGACATTGCTATAGAGGAAGCGTGCAACTGCCCATCGGGTCGGCTGGTGATCAAGGACAATGAAAGCTGGAATATAATAGAGCCCGAATTCGAGAAGTCCATTGTAATCATTGAATATCCTCCTCGGGGTGAGCACGGCCCACTCTGGGTGCGCGGCGGCATCCCTATCGAATCCTCTGAGGGCAAACCATACGAAATTCGGAACCGTGTCACCCTCTGTAGATGCGGAAGATCGGATAACAAACCGTTTTGTAACGGCAGCCATATTCAAAGACATGAGTAATAATTGTGCTTCTATAGGTCATCCGGGGTTCCCATCTCCAGCACAGTGACTCTCGAAATCATGTGGGCAATACTTCCTCAATAGGCTAACACCCGGCGGCGAGAGGTCGATGCTGCTAACTTGAGGGAGGGCGCATTTCATTGCCCCGCCCGGCCTTGACCCCATGGGCCAGGCACGATCATCAATATCCTGTCTCATGCCTCCCCAGCGCCTCCGCCTTCGTCTCCCTGGCCTTCTGGCGGGCTTCCGCGGTATCCATCATCCTGCTGCTTCCCAGGTGCACATTGCGCGTCTTGCCGCCCTCGCGCCAGGGGGCCCATTGGCGGCCTTCTGGCAGAGTCTGGGCATCTATGGCCAGAACGCGCAGCTCCTCGGGTGCCTCCATCCCCAGAATCGCCTGGAAATGCTTCTGGGCCGGCTCCATGTCTCCCAGCTCCATATAGGCGAAGGCGAGGCCGTACACGGTCTGCGGATCCAGGGGATCGATCTCGAAAGAGCGGCGCAGATAGTAGAGAGCCCGCAAGCTGTCGCCTTCCTTGCCGAAGATAGCGTCCAGGTTCTTGAGGGCCACGGGATTCCCGCCGCCTGGGCCTGCATGGTGTACTCCCTGGCCTGCGGGAGGTCGCCCGCCCGCTGGTAGCCGAACGCCAGGGCTACGCTGTACGGGGAGCGAGCTGGAGACAGCGGTGCAGATTGAAGTTCTATATAGATCGAGTCAAATCTTGAGCAGTCAAATCTGGGTTTTCAACCAAACTAGAACTCAAAGTATCTTCATGGATTGATCTAGGACTTTCTTTTGTCTTATTGATGATTACTGGGGCCGCCAAATAATCAGATGCCAAAATTAGGGTTTTATTCATGGTCACTTGGATCTGTGTAACTGTCTCATTCATTTGAGCTATTCCGAAATTTTGGCTTTCCAAGTATGCATGCTTAAAAGTAGCATCTATTTCATTCAATTGTCTTAAAAAACCCAAAAAAATGACATTTACATTCATAAAAGTGGTCAAGTCCTCTTTTGCATTTTTGCGCGGATCGTTAAAATACCTGTTAATTATTAGTCCGAATACTCCAGCTCCACCAACCGACAACTGATCGAACGTACTATTTCCGTCCCATACTTGTTTTATTGCGATCCCAATTAAAACAAATCCTGTAATCACCACAAGAATATTAACTCCAAGGGCAAACTTGAAATTATGCCTAGCTTGGCGAATTGTATCTTCAAATGTATTTTTAACTACAATTTCAGATTCGTTTAAAAGTTTATCGAGGGCATCTAAGGTTATTCGTCGTTGATTTAATCGTTGAACTGCCACCCAGCCTCCAAGTTCGATTAGCATTTTCTCTGCGATTTGTGCTCGTTTTCGATCCTCGTTTCGGAGTTCCCTGCTGAGAATGTCTGCAGAAACAGTTCTATCTAGATCTATATGTCGAAGTGCTTCTACATATTGCTTTATAGAGACATCATCAGTGGAATCTTTATTAAATGCTTCATTAATGATAATCGAAATTGCTTCTGTATCTGTAGAGAGGGTAGATTTCAGTGCATTACATGCCTGTACTCGGTTCTCTGCATTTGTATCCGTTAGACCATGTAGAAGATCAAAGACTGATTCTCTTTTCTTGAGATTGGCTAAGGATTTCAAGGCCTGTAAACGGAAATATGAGTGAGAATCGGTTCTTGCAATTTCACCTAATTTGCGAATGACCTTCAAATCTCCACTGGGGGATTTTCCCAGAACTAAAATAGCTTCGTACTTATGATCAGAGTAGTAATCATTGGATCCTAAAATCGCAATAACTTCATCCTCTAAATCAGATTGAGGAAATTCACGTAAGGCCTTCAGCATACCTAATGATTTCCGGAAATCTCTTGGATTTTTCAACCAATCTCTTACTTTATTTTTACTCTCATTATCTCCCAGATCCGCAAGAATAACTAACGCTTCAGCACGAACTGGATGATGTTCGTCCTCATCTTGCCAAATTGTTGTGAGAAATCCTCTAAGAATTCCTTGCTTGTCATCGTCTGTCGAGAGGATTTTTGCAGCCTTTAATGCGAAGAATCTAGTATCGGAATATCTTTTCTTTTCTTCCTTAGAGCTCGTACGTTTTAATAACTCTATAATTGATTGGAAAGCTTTTTGCGCCGCTTCAGCTCGCTTCGCATCATCTTTCCACTTTGGAAGGTCTTCCCCAATCATCCTTAAAATTGTGGTTGCCCAACCTCTAATTTCATCCTCAGATTCGTCCGAGATAAATTTAATTGTAGGATCTAGGAATATTGACTTATCTCGTACCTTGTCAAATCGCTTAAGCGCTTCTCTACCTATCTCTGCATTGCTTTGCTTGAAAGCACTCTGAAATAGTTGAAACAATTCTTCTGGGTTTAGTTCCTTTTCAGATTCCAAAACATATTCCTCATCTAGTTCACAATCTTTTAATGGATATATTTGTTTCCTACAAAGTTCATCTATTTTTCGTACTTGCTCAATATCCTTGAAACAAATAAATCAGGATCCTAGACATCACACCTCAACCATCGGTCCCATCTTTAAGCATGGACTTTGAGCTCTCCGCCACAATCACTCCAACCCTGAAAGCTGATAGATGGGTTCCAGTAAGCTCTTTTACCTTCTTTTCGAGGACCTTCCCACCTACGAGTCGATTGAGCTCCGCATGAAGACCATCTTCTCGCTCCAGGGTAGCCGTCAGGCCCATCCGATAAGGAGAAGCGAACATCTCAGCTATGTTTCTATACCCAGCGGCAGGAATACGGTGGACCTCATCAAAGATTATCAAACCAAACTTATTCCTGAGCTTATCAGCATGAATATATGCGGAGTCATAGGTGGATACGGTTAAGGCTTTTATGTCCCGTTCGCCTCCACCGAATACCCCGACCTCTGTCTTGAACTCTTTCTTCAGCCTGGTGCGCCACTGATCCACCAGATCGAAGGTGGGAGCGATTACAATCGTCGGGGTGTTCAGCAAGGATATGGCTTTTATTCCGACGAGTGTTTTGCCGCTTCCTGTGGGAAGAACGATTATGCCCCGATCGCCGTTAGCTACCCACGCATCCAGGGCCTGGTTCTGATAATTCCTCAATACAACGCTGCTTTGCAGTTCGGGACAGGGCAGGAGATTGAGAACGTCATCTTTGAATTAATCGATGATATCCCTGTAATACAGGGCCATGGCTCTGAAAGTCTTGGAGCGTTCATCCCAGGTAGAATTGGGAACCCGGACATCTCCTTGAATCTGAATTGTACCTTTATCAAAGGTAAGCTTCAACACGACTAAAACTCCCCGAGAGTGAATTGATCCTGTAGCTGAATCTCCTTTGACTTGTGCTCTATCGAAAGCATGTCCATCAACAGAAAGGCGTTCCTCACGGACTTGGATCGAGCGTGGTTGTTGAAGTACACCCTCGCCTTGGCGGCCTTCAGCTCGGCCTCCTTGATGCGAGGCACCCAAGACTCCAGTTGCTCCTTCTTGTAGAGATAGTCATATCTATTCAGCCTGTGGTCGTCCTCCTCCTCGCCCTTATACCAGATATCATAGTTCCGGCCATGGAAGCGCACGTAGGCATGATCCGCAGTCTGCTCCGTGCCCGCATGTTGCCCAGGGCCATCGATCAGGACGTTGGCGACATTCCTCTCCCTCAGAACCTCCAGCGTTGCAGGATCTATCTCCTTGCGGCTATCGTCCAGCCAGCTCCTGTGCCGAAACTCGACTGCGTAGCTGTACTCTTCGTGAGAAACGGCATCCATAACACCTTTCAGTGTGGCGAGAGCGGAATCTTCATTCTTGAAGTAGGGGGAGAGCTGTAGCAGCACGCCGCCCAAAAGGCCTGCCTCTGCCAGGGGCTTCACGCAGGTCTTCTCAAAAGAGGTAGCCCAAAAGATGGCCTTCTCCGGATCTCCCTCCACGAGCGCCTTGTGAGTGACGAGCTGGGGCACTTTGACGGAGTACTCGAAGCTCTTCAAATCCCTGGCCTTCTTTATCCAGGACTGGACCTGCAGCTCGCCCGGCGGCCGGTAGAAGGTGCTGTTGATCTCTACGGTGTTGAAGAATTGGGCATAGTAAGAGAACCAATTGCCCTTCCTTTTGGCCAGCTCCATTGGGTAGAATTTCCCCACCCAATCATCGTAAGACCAGCCGCTGCAGCCCACCAGGATTGTCATCGTTATCTCTTAAATCCAGATCTTTGAACCTGCATTCATATACACTTTCGCCCCGCGCACCCGGCTCGCCCTCATATCCCCGTAGCTCCCACTTTTAAGCATGGACTTCGAGCTTCTTCCCACGATCTTCCTCCGGCCCCGGTCCTTCAATGCCCTGACGGCCCCCAGGGAGATGTTCATCCAGGCCCTGAACCGCAACCTGAACCTGCAACGTTTCAAGGTGCTCTACGTCACCGGCAACTCCTCAGCCATCCTTTCCAGGCTGGACCGCAGGTTTGAGGCCCTGGAAATCCGCCGGGGATTTACCGTCTTCCAGCTCATGACCATCCTGGAGGAGGCCCACCATTCGCTGATTCTCATCGAGCATGACCCTCTCCTCTACGAGGACGCCAAAGAGATGACCGAGTACATCTCCCATGCTCTCTGCGATGCCGCAAAAGAGGCCGCCGTGCTGCTCTACGCCTCAGGGATTGACCCTTTCTTCGAGGACCTGGTGCAGAATGCCGACCGTGTGTTCTACTTTGAGGAAGGCCTCCGTGAAATTCCACGGCTGGTGGCCAAAGCCCACCCGCGGACGAGGGAGAGCCAGAGAACTCTGGAGGCCTACTCATGAGGTGGCCCTGGAGGCGGCGAAGAGCGATCGAGCCCAGGCCGATGGTAAGCAGGGCCATGGAACTGGAGACGGCCAAGGAGATCCTGGCGGAGGTCTTTCACGCCCGGCCCGGCGAGGTGGAGGAGATGATAAAGAGCAGGCTGATGGAAAGGAGCTTGCCCGAAGAGGAGAATATCTGGCCGGAGAAGCGCGAGGAGGGGCGGTGGCCTGCGACTTTTTGTCTGAGTGATTAGCTATGGGACGAAGTTTCGAGAGCGTGAGGATGGGCGTAAAGGACGTCTCTGCCAGATGGCTGAAGGCCAGCCGGGCGCTTAAGAAGGAGGACCGGGGTTTCGGGCAAAAGGTGGCGGAGATGGCCAAGAAGCACTCCAGCGAGGCTTTCTATGCGCTGGATGATCCGCTGGAGGCGGCGGTGTTTTCTGTGCTGGTAGAGATGATGAAGGAGAAGGAGGATAAAAAAGAATAATCTATAACTCGGGGAGACCTACGTTGGTCAGACAGCTTACAGTACTCAAGCTTTCTGTTTAGACTTCCATGCATACCAGACAATCAGTGTCGAAGCCGCAACTGCTGAAAGCGTCATTAGTGCCTCCCCCCAGTATGCAGACAGTGCCGCACTAACTACACCTACGAACCAAAGGGCAGCAAAGACTGCGCCCAGAATGATGTTTACCCAGCGATTCATCGAATCCTTCAAGGTCAGGGACAGGAAAGCCATCACCAAAGGAACTAACATTGAGATCGCAAAGAACAGTATCAGTTCAGGTCCTATCTTCTGACCTTCTGCTTCTCCAGCCATTAGCTGCGCTATTATACCAGGCTCCATGAGCACCAATATCTGATGAGCCAAAAAGGCGACTGACGCAAAGAGCCAAAGCACTGAAATCTTTATCTTCCAATCTTCCAAAACCTTCTGCCTCCTTATAGTAATGTCTTGAATATCTGCAATTATCGCAATATATATACTCCACGCTACGGTGTTTCTGTTGCAAAAGTAGGACTCTAGACCACCAATCACATTCGCCCCGCTCCCACCTCACCCTTATCATCTTCTGCCCGTAAAGAGATCGCCTGGGAGAAGCTCGGCTCTATCCAGGGCCTTGGGGGAGAGGTGGAACGTGTGGATTTTCGACTCTTACTACAAAAGCTGTGTGGAGCTGTGGGGCCGGGAGATAGGCCTCACTAAAGCCTGCGCCGTCTATCCACCCTCGTTCTACATGCATCTCAAGGATCCTTCCGCCCACAGGGAGATGATCGAGGCCCTGGAGAGCCGCTTCAAAGCTGAGGAATGCAGCTTCAGAACCATCTTCGGCACCTTTCAGGGCCACAGGATCTATGCAGGCCGAAAAGTCGCCGAGAAGATCGAGATCCAGACCCGCTACGCCGCCGAGCTCTATAACGTGGATGTCCGCCAGGACCAACGCTACCTGGCCGAGCATGACCTCTTCCCCTGCGGAGACAGAGATGAATCCCGGTTCTCGCCAGATTTTGAGATCCCTTTAACCGGCCTGGAAATACAGGTGGCCGGAGATCCTTCTTTGCCCAGGGATATCTCCCGCATCGAGGTTCTGGATGGCCGCAAGCGGAGGCTGGAAGGATCTGAGAGACAGGTCCTCTCCGATCTCCTGGAACTCGTCAAGTCCCATGATCCCGACCTGATCCTATGTCCCCATGCAGACACCTGGCTTCCGCTCATAGTTCGCAAGGCCAGAAGATACGGCCTGGAGCCGACCATCAGCCGCACTGGCTTCTTCAAGCCGATGGCCTCCAAATCCTACTGGAGCTATGGAAAAGTCAACCACAAGGACGGCGCGCTCATCCCTGAAGGCCGGGTGCTCATAGACACTGCCAAGAGCTTCGTCTATGCCGAGAGCGGCCTGAAGGGCGTCCTCATGGCCTCCCGGCTCTCCGGCCTCTCCCCCAACCTCACCTCCCGCTTCACGCCCGGCACGCTCATCTCCAGCTACGAGGTCTTCGAGGCGCTGCGTCGGGGCGTAGCAGTGCCCTTCAGAAAAAGAGACGCAGAGAGCCTCAGGAACATCTCCGAGCTGAGGGCCTGCGACAAGGGAGGCATGATCTTCCAGCCCGAACCGGGCGTGTACGAGCGGGTTCACCAGATCGACTTTACCTCCATGTACCCTTCGATCATCGTGAAGTACAACCTCTCCCCTGAAACCATCGAGCATCCAGAGCTGAAGGGCTTTCTCAGCACCGTGCTCTCCTCTCTGCTCAATTTGCGCATCGAGACCAAGAGGCTGAAGAAGACCAACCCGGATTACGCCGGCATAGATTCGATCCTCAAATGGATGCTGGTAACCTGCTTTGGCTACACCGGCTATCGGAACGCCAAGTTCGGCCAGATCCAGGTGCATGAGCGGATCACAGGCATCTCCAGGGAGCTGCTCATGCAGGTCAAGGAGCTGGCCGAGGGTATGGACTTCCAGGTCCTGCATGGCATCATCGACTGCTTATGGGTTATAGGCGAGCCCATAGCGAGCTTCAAGGAGGCTGTGGAGAGGGAGACGGGCATCTTGACGGAGGTGGACTCATACGACTGGATCGCCTTCCTGCCCATGGCCGACGGCTCGGGGGCCTACAACCGCTATTTTGGGCGGCTGGACACGGGCAAGATGAAGATCCGGGGCGTGATGGCCCGCAAAGGAGACACGCCCGAGTACGTGCTCCGGATGCAGAAAGAGCTGTTCGAGGTCCTGGCCGGGGCGAGGTGCCGGGAGGAGCTCCGCAGAATAGAGCCCAAGGCCCGAGAAGTGCGCAGGCGGTACATAGACGAGCTTGTAGAGGCTGACGTGCAGGAGCTGGCCATTCATCGCAGAGTGAGCCGCTTGAGCTATTCTCGCAGGTGTGCTGAAGCCTCAGCGGTGCAGGCTCACCTGAAGCAGGGCATTCCCCTGGCGCCGGGGATGGAGATAGGCTATGTGGTTAAGGACGCCAAAAAGTGGGAGGTGGAGCCGGAAAGGACGGCTTCGGAGTTCGATATAGGGTATTACGGGAAGCTGCTGGAGAAGGCATGGGGAGAGGCGGCGTATGGGTTTGAGGGCAGCGATCGTTAGGCATTGAGTAACCCATAGATTTATCGCGAATTAATGTGATAATTACGCAGAGGAGAGCTCCCCATGCAGGCCAATACCTTCGACGTGATAGAGAGGCGCAAGCACATCACATTTTTCAAGCTTGGCAAGCTTTGGGTCTTCAAGCAGTTCTTCGATAACCATGAGCTATTCAATGCGCTGCTGGACTATTACAACAAAGACCTGTACCGCTTCGAGTTCAAGTCCATCGGCGCGAGGAACAATGCTCTCAAGCTCCTGGAAAGAAATGGCTTTGACTACGACCTGGTGGAGGATCTGAAGGGCTACGTGGTCCAGCTCCCCAAGCACGCCAAGTATGCCCCGATCCTGAAAAACTCCGTGGCCTTCAAGGAGGCTGCGAACGAGAGGATATTCCTGATGAAGGATCTGGCGGCAGTCGAGGAGGTGGTGGGACTGGGCGCAAAAATAGTAGAAGGCGAGGTTGCCTTCTGATCAAATGTCCTCAATTATTTCGGAGTTTTAAAATTAAATCTCTCATTCCCTCTTCTTTTTCCTTAAAATCATCTGAGCTTATCTTTTCTAGTAGAATCTCGTTGTTTTTATCAAGTTTGTATATCCAAAAGCCTTCAGGAGATGCTATTACGAAGTTGTTGATCCCTAACAGCAACGAATAAGATTTTGCTTGCAGGACCGCTTGTTGAAGTTGTGCATCATTTAGAATCTCTAATTTATCTTCAAAGAGTGTTAAAGTGCCTCTTTCGTCATGAATAATGAAATCCACAAAACAAGTATGGTACTGTCTACCTATTGTAAAGTAACAAGGATACTGCCTCTGAAACTTAAATCCCCAATGTCGGAAAAGTGGCTCAAGGACAGCATCTTCGAACTCTTCTTCGGTTGCATACTGACCTGAGCTAACCGTTTTTGCTACTGGTTCAGGGATTAAGTCGTTTTTCTCGCATACATCTTTTCCGATTATCTCCAACAATCTGTTGTATATTGAATAAGGCACTGGTGCTGTAACAACTCCCTGAGAACTGCATTTTGCAAAGCCCCAATTGCCGAGTACCGTATCATGTTTCATCGCGATCATTGTTATGTCTTTAATCGGTGTAATCTTTTTTAGTGGAACCCAAAAACCACCCCAACCACCGTAGGGGTCGAAATAGGGTGGTTCTGAGACAGAAAAAAGGTCTGCTATCGCTTTTCTTGGAGCTTGTCTGTACATAAAAACCAGATCATTCACTTGCATCTCTTTTCTTCCTGACCAAATGACTTCGTTCTCTTTGTCTAACGAATCAAAATGAGTTTCTCCCGTAGCCATTATCCAATATCTGTTGTAACCATTTCTCTCCAAAAATAGGCTTCCAAGTCCTTGGTATAAGAAATAGTTTATTTTTTTGTGAATGAGTTTATCTTTTACATCTGGCCACGCATCTGAGGCAAAAGAACGCATAGCTTCGTTTAAAATGAGGTAGTTGTCAAAGCTATCTTTATTTTGTCCGATCTTATAAAATTCAAACTGAAATTTATCATAGATTTCACTCAAAAATTTTAATCCTGAAAATATCTCATTCTCCAGCTTTGAAACGCGATAAAATATATATTTTTCCGGATAGATATAATTTAAAATTAGAGATATTTTGGATATATTGTTTTTAAAAGTCTCTCTTAATATCGAAATCGCTTTTTCTTCGTTCGGCAGGTTATTCAAAGAGAAGTCTTGCGGTAAATCGATATCTCTTCTCGAATTTAGCTCATACAAATAATCTTCAAGCTTATTTTGCCATATATCTAAATAGCAATCATTTGCATTTCGATCTGCGTCCTCAATTAGCCAATTTAAAACGTATTCTCCGTTCATGTGTTAGCCTCCCGTCTTTGCTGTTTATCGATAACTTTAACGAAATTTTCCTAGATTATGTTGAACTAAGTTCCTTCAGCCGTTGGATCGACTCCATTGCTCTGACAGATTCCCTGCTTTTCTCCGCTTCGTAATAATTTATGATCTCATCGATGGTCGCTCGCAACGAATAGATGCTAAAGCGTCTGCCTCTTACGTTGCCCTCAATATCATGCTCTTTGAGCCAGCCTCTTTCTCGCAGGGTTTGCATGGCAACGCTGACTTTCTGCTGTTTCAGGTCTGTAGCTATTTCTATATCCTTGAAATATCTCTCGTTTTGATCTTTGAGGAATGTTATCACAAGAGCTACATTCCTGTTCACGCCTAAGCTCTGTAGTTCCTGCACGAACTCCGAGTCTCTTTCGTCTGTGATAGTGGCGTTTTTGATGCTGCTTCCTCCTACGCTGCTGATAAATATCAGAATCATATAAATAATTTCTTAAAGACCAAGTAATCATAAGGGTTGCATGAGCAGAACCAACGCGAGCAGAGGTAAGGGCGGTAAGGAATCACTTTCGCGGCGCGCGGATGATCCTTTTTAACTATTACTACTACTTGTTAATTGGAGGCAGTCGCCCCGTATACTCCCTTTATGGCTGGCTCCAGTCATCCCTTTTACTTTTGATGAAAGACCTGGCAGCAGTCGAGGAGGCGGCAGGCTTGGGCGCGAAAATATTAGAGAACGAGGTAGTCTTCTGAGCAGAGGATAGAGACACGCTGTGTTCCTCCTCTCTTTTCCGACCGTCTTCTTTTAATCATCATGAAATATAATGATATATGTACGAGGAAGTGTGAAAAATGTATAAAAAATTTGGAATATTGGCAATAGCGGCAATGCTGCTATTGGCGGTAGGGTTTGCTGACGGAATTGCAGCGCATAGCAAGCAAGAAACTATTGAAAGAATGCCTATTCCAGACGTTCTGGTCGCAAATAACAGCGAAAATCATCTGGTCCCAGTTGTAACTCCGCTGGACTCTGGAACAGGATACCTCGGGGACATTACGATTCAAGGTACTGCAATCAGCAAATTCGACCGGATCGGGGCATGGGGTTGGAACGTTTATGTAGATAATGTCGTGGAAGGGCCAACTGAAATGAAAGACAAAACAATATCAATCTACCTGACTTCGGC
>JAPKYC010000285.1 GCA_026394505.1 Methanothrix sp. | reverse complement strand
TGAGCTCGCCTCCGGTGCGCTTCGCAAGCCTGGCAGAGGCGATGGCGGAGATGGAAAAAAGGATCAAGACGCCTGCGGGGCAGTGGCACAAGGAGGCCGGGCTGCGGGCCATGCCGGTGCAAAGGAGCCTGATGGAGTTTTAGCACCCAATAGGGAAATGTTCAATTCAAGGGAATGATATGATAATAGACCATGACGCTAATAGCCGAATCAAAATACACTTCACCCTGGCCGGGGGGGGTCCCTTCCTCTCTAAAGGTAAAAGCAAGCGCCTTTAAGTTTGACATCTCCTCGTTGATGCTGTCCAAGCCGTATTCGCTCGTTGAGGGAGATACCGTTAAAGGAATGATTTTAAGAGTTGAGGATGCCGACAAGAAAGAATACCCTGAACTCATAGGAAAAGAAATCGAGTTTGTGATATACCCACTTCTATTAAATGATTACCTATTCATATCAAAGAGTGATTGGGAGGAAAAATTCAGAGAGTTTGGTTTAGTTCTCTCATTTTATCTCTCAGTAAAGCTCAATTGCGCAATAACAAAAAGCGGCACGTCAATCGATCTATACACAAAGGCGGACATTAGTATATGACGATAGAGATCATAAAAAAAGCAAATGAATATAGGGAACGCGCTTCCCGTTATCTCAAGAATTTTGAATGGGAGATGGAAAAGAGAGACCGAGAGAAAGCGGGAGAGGCACTGTGGGGTGTGGTGTCCTGTCTGGTCAATGCGCTTTATCTGCTGGAAGAAGGAAAACCATCATCGAGGCATGGCGATTCATGCAAATTCGCTCAAGAGTTTTTGATAAGTTCTGAAGGAGAGAGGGACGGAAAAGAACTGGTTAATGCATACCGTAAAGTTGAAAAATTCCATGCCAACTTCTACCATGCATTTCTAGATTAAGTGAAACGGCGGCGGCGCACCCACGCAGCAAGCGGCGGGGTATTTATCATTTGTTGTTGTCTCTATTTCACATTTTCAGATAGAGCAACCAACGTTCGGGAGCTATTGGAATGTGGCGAGAATGGCCATGCAGGTCGCGCCCCGGCGCGTGGGAATGGGGCAGTGGCGCAAGGCGGTCCGGCTCTTGGCCTCGCCTGTGCAGAGAAGCCTGATGGAGTTTTAGGCAGAAGCTAAGACGCGATCAGGCTGCGGAAAGCCATTCGTCTCTGCGAATTTGAGAATGATCTGTTGCAGCTTAACGCTTGAGCTTAGTCGACAACGGCAATAGGCTCCTTTGAGGACGCAATTATTTGTCCGCCAATGGGCGGGATGAGATAGTCCCATTGCAGGCGAGCTACTATCCATTCCTCAATGACTTCAATGAGAGGGATTTAATCCTTGGCCAGCTTCATTCTCCCAGGAACTTCTTCCTTGTCATGCGGCAAATAGCCAGCATCGCCGCCAGGCACCCCTCGGAATTAGGGCTGTCGATCCGTGCGCCAGGGCGGGCGCTCCTCGCAGGCAAGCGGCTCTTCGCTCTCTCGTAGCAGCCTTTCGCAACAGCCGTTCCTACCGGCAGCTCGATTCTCTTTAGGCCGAACTCTCGGGCAAAGCCGTCCACCTTCTCGATGAACCCCGGCTCAAAGCACAGGCCCGTGTCTATTCTGGCCACCTTTCTCAAGCCGGTTCCCTTCAGCATTGCCCCCAGGTCCAGGCGCTTGCCAGATGCTGCATCCTCCTGGCCCATCGTTTTCCAGTTGCATGCCCACATGGGAGTCATGAACAGCGCCACGTCCTGGTGCTCGGCGAGAGCGCCGCCGCATTTTCCATAGAAGATCAATGGCTCCTCGCTGTATCGAGTGGGCAATAGAAAAATAGAGTCCTCTGTGAGTCCTCCGTGCGCTCTGTGTCTCTGTGGTGGTAGTTCGTAACCACTTGGTTATAACCAGTGGCTAACGACGTTTCCACCACAGAGACACAGAGTTCACAGAGTACGCACAGAGCGACTAACTAACAACTGGAAAAACATAGTAATTGGAAATAGCGAGGAGCCAGATCAATATCCCTTCCGAGAATGCGGATAGGCGGCGAATATTATCATATACAGTGGCCTTAAGCAGCTCCAGGTCGGAGTGCAGACCGAGACGAAGCGGGCTGACCACAACCACAAGCTCCGCCGCTTTGGGGTGGTCGCTCCTGCGAGAAAAGATGCCGCCCGGCCTGTTCTGCCTCTCCTGGAGGTGCAGGGCAATTTTGTCCAGGCCCAGCAGGAGGTGGGGACGGTTTTGTGCCCTCAGCTTTGCGGAGAGGCTCAAGCATTCCCTTCCGTCCACGAGGAGAAGCTCTCGTACCTCTCCATCGGCAGAGAGCAGGTGGACTAGCTCGTCCTCCAGCATCCGGCAGGCGACTATGGATAGTACGGGCATGGGTTAGCTGACTTTGGTGGTCTAGGGATATCAAGATATCCGAGAGAGGATTGGCTTAGGGGTATGGATTTTCATGAAAACGAAAAGAGGACTTAGGCTTGCAGCGCAATAACTCATGTGGAAATTCGTATGAGTGCCTCAATGCAGATGTTTCGTTGGGGCTGCCGATTCGAAGACATTCGGAAAGGGGCCGCGGGCCAGAGATCCAAAAGGAGCTATTGCAAGAGGCGACCCTCCGGGCAAGGGGACAAAGCCGTGCAGAGGGATCTGGGGCGAGCGGAATTATGGAGTTAAAGGCAAAGGTCGTTTGAGAAT
>JAPKYC010000144.1 GCA_026394505.1 Methanothrix sp. | reverse complement strand
TACCCCGATGCTTGCATCGGGGATAAAGGGCATGCGTATTCAGCTTAGGTTTGGATCAGCTTAACCTGGTTCCACCTTCATGCGGCGGCGCCTTGGATGCCCCGCAGCTTGCTGCGCGGGTGCGCCGCCGCCGTTTCACTTGAGCGTTGTCGAAGAAGACATCTTTGGAGAACTGGCTGTTATTGAAGGAGACATCAAGGAATTTGGCATCCTCGAAACGCGCTTCTTGTTTGAACTGTGCGTCATCTAAGTCGGCGGTCCAGTTGAATTGCGACGATGAGAAGTCAGCAGTTTGGTTGAACTGCACATTTTTAAAGTGCGCCCATTGATTGAATCGTGCCATAATGAAATCTACAGTTTCATTGAAATTAGATCCATAGAAAACAGCCGTCTCGTTGAAATTCGCGTAGTTGAAGTCAGAAGTTCTGTTAAATTGAGCAAACCAAAAATCACTGCTACCATTGAACAATGCCTGATAGAACGTAGAAGTGCCGTTGAAATTTGCCTCGATAAAGTTGGATTTCTGGTTAAATTTTGCTTCTTCGAAACAAGCATCGTGACGAAATTGAGCCTGACCAAACGAGCCATATTTATTAAAATGTGTCTCATAAAAATCAACCGTATCATTGAATATAGTGTGATCAAACTTGGCTACATCGTGAAATTTAGATCCACGAATAACCACTGGACATTCAAACACTGAGCCTGAGAAGATTGCTTTCTCCAGAAAATGTGCAGATCTAAAATCGACCTCCCCTAATATATTTGAATTTGTGATAATAATTGAAGACGAGACGAACGTTTCATTTCTGGGTAACCAATGATCTTCAGATTGAATCCCCCGTTTAACGGGCACCTTAGGCAATTTCAATTCATTTATCTTCAGATCTCCCACGATGGTGACATTGTCGTACTCCACCGGCTGCCCCAGCTCGATCTTCTTGAGTATCTCCTCAGCCGGGACCACGCGGGAAGGCTCAGCCTGCGCCGCCAGCCCCAGAAACAAAAGCGTAATCAGAGATAGAACCAGAATCCGCCCGCGCAGCCTTGCCATCGTCGCATCTCCCAATGCTTTGCAAGATAATAGTGGTAGTAATAGATGATATCTCTGCTGGCAGGGCGTTGAAAAAGAGGAATATTCCGTTCTACTCTACCTTTTTGAACATGCTTCCCTTCACGCCGCACACCGGGCACTTCTCCGGGGCCTCGCGCTCCACAGTCATGCCGCAGACCGGGCAGACGAAGTAGGGATAGCTCTCCTTCTTGGTCTCCAGGCTCTCCAGCATGTCGTGGTAAAGCCGGGCGTGGTACTCCTCCACAGCGTTGGCATAATTGAAGCTCCTTTCTGCGTCTCTGGCACCCTCGACTTTCGCGGCGGCGATCATCTCCGGGTACATCTCCTTGAACTCGTGCGTCTCCCCGGCGATGGCCTCGCGCAGGTTCTCCTTGCTGGTCTTGATGGCCTTTAGGGCGCGCAGGTGGTTGGCGGCGTGCACGGCCTCCGCCTCGGCTGCGGCGCGAAAGAGCTTGGCCGCCTGAGCAAAGCCCTCTTTGTCCGCCTGGGCGGCAAAAGCGGTGTACTTCCTGTTCGCCTGCGACTCTCCGGCAAAAGCCTCCATCAAGAAATCTTCAGTCTTTGTCATTTTTGATCACTCCTTGTCTTTTTGGCTCTTCGTCGGTTTCCAGTGACTAACCTCAGGTTACTTACTATGGTTTACCAGTTGTTGGTTAGTCGCTCTGTGCGTTCTCTGTGAACTCTGTGGTTGAAAAGTCGTTAGCCACTGGTTATCACCAAATGGCTAACGATACTACCATCACCGCAGACATGAGATATCTGTCATCTATAAATTCTCAGAGGTGGAAAGACTGCCTTGCAAATGAGCGAGAGAATCATAGAGGTCAAGGATCTCGAATACAAATACGACGACTTCAAAGCCGTTGACGGCGTCTGCTTCTTCGTGCGGGAGGGCGAGATATTCTCCTTCCTGGGGCCCAACGGCGCAGGAAAGAGCACGGTCATCAATATTCTCACCACGCTTCTGCCCGTGCAGAAGGGCACCGTCACCATTGCCGGATACGACTTGGCCAAAGAGCCGCAGCAGGTGCGCCGCTCCATCGGCATCGTCTTTCAGGATGAGACACTGGACCGCGATCTCACCGTCTGGGAGACCCTGGAGCTGCACGGCCGCATCTATTCCATGCCCAAATCGGAACGAAAAGAGAGAATTGATGAGATCATCAAGCTGGTGGAGCTGGAGGAGAAGAGGAATGTGCGCACCCGCTTTCTCTCCGGCGGCATGAAGCGGCGGCTGGAGATAGGCCGGGGGCTGATGACCAGGCCTAGGGTGCTCTTCCTGGATGAGCCCACCATCGGCCTGGACACCCAGACCCGGCGCAGGCTGTGGGACTACATCAAAATGGTCAACGATTCCGGCACGACCATCTTTCTGACCACTCACTACATGGATGAGGCGGACCAGGTGAGCAACTGGATAGATATTCTGGACCACGGCAAGATCATCGCCTCCGGAGATCCGACCAGGCTCAAGGATGCCCTGGGAAATGATATGATCTATCTGGATACCAGCGACAATGCCGGGGCGGAGGAAATGCTGCGGGGTATGAAGGCCGTCCGGGATGTCAAGGCCGCAGCCGCAGGCTTGGCCGTCACCATAAACGCGGACGGTACGCGCTGCCTTCCCATCATCATGAACCGGCTGCGGGAGAGGGGCATCGATATCGTCAGCGTCAACCTGAAAAAGCCAACACTGGATGATGTATTCGTGCACTACACAGGACGAGATATCAGAGAGGCGGGGGCGGGCAAGCTGCACCGCCTGCCCCAGTCCAAAGGAGGCCGCTGAAAATGAGCTGGGAATTTTTGACCATCTACTGGCGCGATATGCTTCGATTCGTGCGCTTTAGAATTGCTCTGGTCGTCTCTCTCATCCAGCCCGCCCTGTGGATGGCGCTTTACGGAGCGGCCATGTCCAGCAACTTCTCCCGGCTCGGTTCCGGCATGGCCGTGCCCGAGGGCGCGATTGCTGTCTCCTACCTGACCTTCATGGGGGCGGGAGTGATCGCTCTGACCACTCTCTTTACCAGCCTCTTCGGCGGCATCACTCTGCTATTCGACAAGAACTGGGGGCTGATGAGGGAGCTTTTGGCCAGCCCCATGCCCAGAAACCACATCATCCTGGGCGTTGGCCTTTCCGGCGTCACCAAGTCCTTCATCCAGGTGATGGTCATCATGGGATTCGGCCTTGTCATAGGGGTGCGCTTCTTTCCCGGCTACACCTTGCTGGAGACGGCAGGCGCTGTTTTGGGAGTGCTGCTCTTTGTGGGCGTCTTTTCCTTAGGATTTCTCTTCCTCTCCTCAGCCATATCCATGAGCATGGACACTCCGGAGGGACTACAGGCCGTCATCACCCTTCTCACCCTGCCTCTGTTCTTCGCCAGCAATGCCCTCTACCCCATTGATGCCTTCCCAGGAGTGATTAGAATGCTCGCCCAGTTCAATCCGCTTACCCATCTGGTGAACGGGGTGCGCTACTTTGCCGTAGGCAGCGACTTTTATGCCATCGGCATTCATTATGTTTACAGCAGCAGCGACATCCTGCTTTCCTTTCTGGCGCTAACAGGCTTTGCCGCGGTTATGTTCCTGGTGGCCTGGAAGGTTTTCAAGAACGCAGTGGTCACATGATTATCATGATAAGTTAATGGAGGAA
>JAPKYC010000064.1 GCA_026394505.1 Methanothrix sp. | reverse complement strand
TCCCACCTGCATGGCCTTTGCCGTGGGCCTTTTGGGCCGGGAGAAGAAGATAGATGAGTGCACTCCCTTAATTGAGGAGAAGAAGTACGAGGCCAAGCTGAAGAAGCTGCGAGAGGTGATGGCACCTATTGAGAATGCCTCGGAGACCGGGCTGATCATACATCCGGAGAAGTGCTTTGGTTGCGGCAACTGCGTTGTCGCCTGCCCCGTCAATGTGGCCGCGGAGCCCACCCGTTCTGCGGTGGGTCTGGGGCCGGAGAGCGAGAAGGTCATCTTGCGGGTGGAAGACGGCGTGGTGGTGGCCAACAACCTCAAAGAATGCCGGCGCTTCGGGCCTAACAAGACCCTCTGCAATGCCTGCACTGCGACCTGTCCCAGCAAGGCCATAGAGTTCGTCTAGTTAAAGGGAAGGTGAAAAGCAAATGGCAATATGCACGGGATGCTCGCTTCTCTGCGAGGATATTGTGGCGGCCTTAAAGGATGGATCATTCTCCCATGTGAAGAACCTCTGCCGCAAGGGGCACGGCCACTTCCAGGCGGCCTTCACAGAGAGGACGGTGCCCATGATCGACAAAGAGCAGGTTGACCAGGATAGGGCAATCGCGAAGGCTGCGGAAATTTTGAGGAACGCCAAGAGCCCACTTTTGTACGGCTGGTCCAACTCCACATTAGAGGCGCAGGCGGCAGGCATAAAACTGGCGGAAAAATTGGGCGCGACCATAGACGATACCTCCTCTTTCTGCCAGGGAATCCTGATGGAGCGTATTTTATCGGGAAAGATTCCGACCTGCACATTGGATGACGTACGTAACTTTGCAGACATCTCCATCTTCTGGGGGTCGGACCCCTCCAGCAGCCATCCCCGCCATCTTTCGCGCTTCTCTTACTATCCGCGGGGGGAGAAGAGGCAGAAGAGCTACGAGGAGGAGAGGACCTGCATTGTCGTGGATGTGAGGAAGTCCGCCACGGCGCGGCTGTGCAGCAACTACTACTTCCGGGTGGCTCCGGGCGGTGACGGCGAGTTCATGGAGGCGATCCTGGCTGTTCTGGAGGGAAAGATTCCCAAAGTTGGGGACAAGAAGAAGATGATTGAGCTCTCAAGCGTCCTCAAGAAGACAGAGTGGGGAGTGATCTTTCCGGGACTGGGCATGATTTATTCCCTGCAGGATAAGATGGAGCTCTTCGAGAGGCTGCTTGCCAAGCTAAATGAGATCACCACCTTCAAGGTCATTCCCATGGTGGGGCACTACAACATGCGCGGCTTTAACGAGCTAATGCGGGAGAAGACGGGCTTCATCAATCGCGTCTCCTTTAAGGGCGGCGCGCCAGTGCACGGGCCGGAATACAGTGTGACAGCAACGGCCAGGACATGCGACGCGGCTTTGGTGATAGGCTCCGATCCGCTCTCGGCGCTGCCCTTCGGTACAGCCCGCGCCCTGGCCCGGCTGCCGCTCATTGCCATAGATCCACGGCGGTCATTGACCACGGATGCCGCGAAGGTCGTCATTCCTTCGGCTCTTTCCGGCCTGGAGGCGGGGGGCACGGCGGCGCGCATGGATGGAGTGAAGATCAAGTTCGAGCCCATCATCGATACAAAGCTCCTCTCGGACGAGCAGATCATAACCCGGATTATGGAGGCGATTTAAATGGCATCAGAAGTGGAGGTCACCATAGTTACCGTGCGCGACATCTTCCAGGACGAGGCGGGAAGGAAGAGCCGGTTTTCCGATGAGTACAAAAACCTGAGTGCTTTGATCATTCTGGACAAGCAGGACTTGATCCGCCTGGATGTCAAAGACGGACAGAGGCTGCTGGTGAAAAATGAGGTGGGAAGCGTGGTTGTGGCCGCCAGAACCTCGGAGGACGAGGCGCATCCCGGCCTGGCATTTATGTACAACAGCCCCTGGTCTAATCAGATCGTCTCCGATGCCGTGTGCGAGAGCAGCATTCCCGGCAACAAGCGCATCAAGGCCACGCTCTCTGCAGCCGAGGAGGACATAACCCAGATATCCGAGATCCAGGCAAGGATGCAAACATGAACAAGGATCTCATCTCTATCTCCGATCTCTCTAAAGAAGGAATCATGGGACTGCTGGAGAGCGCCGAGGCCTTCCGGGCCAGGCGGGGCTGGCATGGCCACCCGCTCCTGGGAAAAAGCCTGGCCATGATCTTTGAGAAGCCCTCCACGCGCACGCGCGTCTCCCTGGAGGTGGCGGCGGCGGAGCTGGGCGCTCATCCCATTTACCTGTCGGCAGGCGAGCTGCAGTTGGGGCGGGGTGAAACTATTGCCGACACGGCGCGCGTGCTCTCCCGCTATGTGCAGGGCATCACCGCCCGCGTCTATTCCCATAACACAGTGGTCCAGCTCGCCAAGCACGCCCGAGTGCCCGTGGTCAACGCCCTCTCCGACTGGGAGCATCCTCTGCAGATTCTGGCCGACCTGCAGACCATGCATCAACGCTTCGGAAAGCTGGAGGGGCTACGAGTTGGATGGATGGGCGACGGAAACAATGTCTGCAACTCCCTCATCCTGGCCTCGGCCATTTTGGGCATGGAGATCACTGTGGCCTCGCCCCAGGGCTACCAGCCAACGGCCCAAATATTGGAACAGGCGAAGAGCCTGGGCGGCCGGCCAAAGGTAGTGGAAGAGCCATCTGCTGCGGCAGAGGGCGCGGAGGTTCTGGTTACGGACACCTGGGTCTCCATGGGAGATGAGGGAGAAGAAGCGGAAAGGCTGCGGGTATTCGGCAAGTATCAGTTGAATTCTGAGATAATGGGCCTGGCGGCCCCAGGGGCCATTGCCCTGCACTGTCTGGGCCATTGCCCTGCACTGTCTGCCTGCCCACCGGGGCCAGGAGATCACGGACGAGGTGATGGACGGGCCGCAGTCTGCGGTTTTCGATGAGGCGGAGAACCGGATGCACACCAGCAAGGCGGTCATGGCCTGGCTGATGGGCGGAAGATGATTTCAATTGAACTGAGACGTCAATGAAGATAGAAAGAGCCGGCAGATACAAGGATAAGCTCGATCTTATTTTCAAGAGAGCCGGGCAGGCGCAGGACTGGTTGGAGGAGGTCTCCTCTGAGGTTTTTTTAGAGGATGACAAGACGAAGCTGGCATCCTACAAGGCATTTCAGGAGGCAGTAGAGGCCAGTATGGATCTGGTGGCAATGATGTGCAAGGATTTGGGGATCCAGCCACAGGACGATTACGGCAACCTGGAGAATCTGGGGGATCTGACGGAAAGCTCAAAGAAGGTCCTGATTGAAGCCAATGGTCTGCGCAATCATCTGGTTCACAGGTATAATAAGAGGGATGATCTGCTCGCCCTGGACAGCATGAGAGGCTTGCTTTCCGGCATCATGGCTTTTGGCGAGGAGGTGGAAGCATGGCTGGAGAAGATGTTGCCGCCAAGGTGAAAAACGACCTGCGGTTTCTGCATGAATCCTTCTGGCAGGATCGGGTGCAGGGCGTGCTCCTCTATGGCTCCGTGGCTCGTAGTGATGCTGGGCCGAGAAGCGATATCGACCTGTGCATAGTAGCCCCAGGGGCAGCCGATAAAGCCGCCCTCTGGAGAGAGTTCATTTCGCATCTTCGTGACAATCGCTATGACGTGCGCATCTTCGAGCTCTTGCCCCTGCACATCAAGATAGCGGTGATTGAGGAGGGGCTCGTGGTGTACGCAAGGGACGTCCTGGAGCTTTACGAGTATTTCCATCTCTTCCGGCGCGAATGGGAGGACCAAAAGCACAGGCAAGAGGTGAGCCGTGAGGAGATGAGGGACCTCATCCAGGCGTCGAGGAGGCTGAGGGCCTCCGGCAGATGTTGAGGGGATCGCAAAGTTCTAGTAGAGCACAGTTCTTTTATGTGGCCAAGCCTTACTGAGGACGGCACAAACGCGGGGGTTGCCAAGTGGTTAAAGGCGCAGGGCTTAGGACCCTGTCACGAAGGTGTTCGCGGGTTCGACTCCCGTCCCCCGCATCTATACCTCTTTCTGATAACACTTTCTAGGGGTTGTCCTAATTTGCTCCGATCCAATTAGGGGTCTCTTGTGATATACACTTTTCCGAGATAAGGGGACAACCCTATCTTCTATTTAAGCAGATATATATCATAGCCTATGATAATAATAGTAGCTAAAAACTTGAAAAAATAGAGTAAGTTATATATTGCTTGCCGTTATAACCACAGTTTCGTTAGTATTCGGTCTCATTTCAGTAAGTGTATAGTCTTTGAAGTTCAAGGCATCTGTATCAACATTTTGTGGTAAATTTAGGAATGATTGATCGGGAGCTAAACACGTACGGCTAAACCAATGTTGAAGTACGAGCGCCTTCACCATAATTACGATATCGATATTCGGACGCCCTCCGCGGCTAGTTTTATTTATTCGAATACCCCGATGCTTGCATCGGGGATGGTCATGAAAACCGACTTAACCTGAGAAGCATATCTTTCAAAAATGGTTGAACTTGAACGTGCGAATCATTGTGTCTATAAAATTCGCTATCATATGGTTCT
>JAPKYC010000172.1 GCA_026394505.1 Methanothrix sp. | reverse complement strand
CAGGCTCTGGTAGTGGTATTGCTTTCTGCGCTCCACTTCCACCGCCTCGCCCTTTCGAGTAATGGTGAAGATGCTCATCTTGGACTCTTCGCCTGTGAGCAGCAGGCCTGTATCTACGTTGAGTTTTCGCGCAATGCCGATAAGAATGCTAACGGGAATGTCCAGCTTTCCATCTTCATAGCAGTTATATGTCCCCACAGGCACTTTGAGGTGCCCTGCCATCTCCTCGGACGATACCCGATTTAGTTCCCTCAGCTCACGAAGACGTGAACCGATTTCATCAAGCCTCTCCTTCATGCTCATTCCTCAGTGCCTTGTGACTGCCTCAAATGCATATTTTAATCTATCTAAGGACCACAGGAAAATAATGGTATGCATAGTTATGCACGGAGGTCGTAAAGATCGGAACCCTTAGATTCCCGTTCGCGATGGCAGAGCTACTATCTAGCAAGTAGAATTCCCAAATAAGATTATTGCAGAGGCTAATTAAGCCTCAGGAGGTCCAATCGTCCTCATCAAGCCAGTTTTGGGCTTTTCTCTTTGAGCTCATTTGACTTTTTATCGGGGACTGTTCGGCAAAATTGCGCGATGCATATCGGTAGCCGGAATTTCCTCGCATTCGATTGTACGCAATCTCCGGATCAATACCATATTTATTCAAATATGCTTCGTAGGAGAGATGCTCTCCCATGGCGGAAATGTATATCGGATCGCCGATAATTGGGGTAATTTTTCCGGCGGGCAGAATCCATTCTTTACCCTGAGGAAGTGCACATTGCAGCCAATCGCTATTGCTTTCCAGAGCCTCTTTGGATGCCTCATTTACAAATCCGCAGTTTCTACAGATGAACTTCTTCATATCAGCTTAATAAGTCCATAACAGTATATATAATTTACTTAACAAATATTTTAATTGCAGCCCCACCATATTTTATATAGGAATACTGATTATTATATTAGTGAGCCGGAATGATCGAGATTCAGTTGCATTCAAATCATGTGCATGACTCGAGCCCAATATTATTAGTAGGAGATAGGCAGATTACTGTGATAAAACAGGTGTTTGTAAATGAAATCAAGCAATTTACTTCTCGGTTTAATGGCGCTGGCTTGCCTTCTGGTTCAAGCATGTGCGCTGGGACAGACCCCGGATCTGGATCAAAACAAAGTGGATCAAATGAATAAGCAGATCCTTGGAGAGAAAAAAACAGATACAAACAGCTATAAGGGCCAGCCCTGGGCAACTTCATCGCTTAATGATTCCAATAAGAAAACCAATTCGGTAGAATCTATCTCCGCCGTCCAGGTCTCTTCGGGACAAGGCCTGTCATCCGAGTACATGGTCAAGACTGATTCCTTCCTTAAGGAGGCAATGAACAATGGCTTCTATGTCATGAGCGTTGCTGAATTCCTTATTAAAACCAGCGCGGATAAGAACTGGGCCATTGTGGACGTTCGGCCGGCACAGCAATACGCAGGCGGCCACATTTCAGGAGCAATAAACATCCCCCTGGAAAATCTGATATCACAGATGGGCATGATTCCCGCGGGCCAGAAGGTTGCCGTCTACTGCGCTACAGACACCAATGCCGCATTTGCCGTTCAGACGCTGAGGGTCTATGGCAGTCGCGATGCATATGTCCTGTCGGGCGGAATTGTTGCCTGGCAGGCAGCAGGGATGTCTGTAGTCACTTAGAAAGATAATTGAATCACTCAATAATTTTTTCTCGATCGTAAATCTTATAAACTTTAAAAAATATCTGTTTATGTATGAAGGACTTTGCAGGGTCGAGCATCACCTACTACGGTCTGGCTCGCGAAAAATTGATGAATAAATATCCCAGGCTGATCAGCGTTCTCGTGATACTGGCTTTGATCTGCATGACCGGCCTGGCCATATTTCTCATATCCGATCTCGTCTCTTTTGCCTCGAATCAGGATCATAAGGCCGTTCCAGTCGGCCTTGATCCCAAGGGTTTTGAAAACGGCATCACATCCATGACGAACGGTAAGGAGAGTAGCGGAAATATTAGCGCGAATTCTTCCCAGTCCTTGGAGAACTTGAGCCGTCAAACCAGGGAACAAAGCTCTGCCAACCTATCGCATATGAATGCCTCGCTGCCATCCAGTCAGGCTGCAAAAGGAGTTGTTGCTGCAAGCAAATCATCGAGCAGCAGCACTCCCGTTATAAAACATCATTCTTCTGCAAAGTCGGCAATAAAAAGCAACGACAAGAACAACCTGACGCAAGAGGGCTCCTCAAGCAAAAATAAAATAGCTACAAATGCTTTTGCCATGAATGAGACTTCTCAAAGATCCAATGACACCGAGGTCGCGCCCACCGCGATTCTTGCATCCTTGCCCTCAGTTGTCTTCGACGGTATCACCAATCCAGCTAAGGACACCTCCGCAAGAGGGCCCGTATCAATAATTAAATTCAAGACTGAAGCGACTCTTAGCCCGAAATCCGAACAAGGCATGAATACTGATAACCAGGTGAATACCGATGGTGCGACCGTCTCTGATACACCGCCGGATTCCGGGGGCCTGGAAAGCAGCCCTGTCGTAGATAATAGTAATAGAGCGCAAAGCTCTTCGCAAAAGAGCAAAGTGACTGCCTCCAGCCAGGCCAAAAAAGCACAGGAAGCAAGAGCTAAGCAGATAGCCAATAGAAATCGGATGGCAGAGAACATTAAGAAAAAAGCGGCACAATCGCGGGCCAAAGCTGCATCAAAATAGCCTTTGCCCTAAGTCCAGTCCTCAGCAAGGCGGATCTGCATGAAGGGAATGCATCCGCCCTCTTCATTGCTTGGAGATCCTCATGAGGCATCCGTCTTCCATATTCTCCACATCGAGCTTCATCTTCAGATCGGAGAAGACCTTTCGCCAGTGGCTTTCCACGCAGGTCTTGCAGTGCTCCTTGGCGATCAGGCCGGCCCCCACGCGGGCAAAGGATTTGGCACCTTCCATCAAGCCGCAACGACTGCGTTTGATCTCCACAAAGCCGTCTTTCTCCGCGACCTCCACCACGCTTCCGAAGAGGTTCTTGTCATTGGTTGCCATGGCCAGGGCCACATCTTTAGGCTCGGCCAGGCCCAATTGCTTGAAGGTGGCCGCCACCTGGCGGGCGCCGATGTCCTGAAACTCGCGCAGGCCCTTCTTGCCGAGCTTTCGAGCCACATAGCCGCTGCTGCCGTAGAAGCTGCCCATCCACATGGCCACCACACGCTGCTGAATCTGCTCCAGGGGAATATCAGGGACGTCTGTCATGTCTTTTAGCTTCGCGGGAAGGGATTAAAATACTTCCGCGCTGGAATTTTCCAGGAAAATCGGACCGAGACATTACTATTAGGAAATCTATAAATAGATTTGACTCTACTTACGTTATTATGATTATGAGTACTTGTATTATTAATAACCGGGACTCATAAGTGCTCAGATAATCAATGCAATGAGGTCTAAGTAATGAAAAGATATCGCAATTCTTTGCTTGATGCAATGCTAATCATGGCTATTATTTTTTCTTTTAGCAGTACTGCCTTCGCTCAGACGAAAAATGTTGAAGCTGATCTGCTATTGCTCAATGGGACCGTTTACACTGTGAATGAGAAGATCAATTGGGACAAGCTGCCACAACAAGCCATAGCCATAGCTGGAAAGAAAATCGCCTATGTAGGTAATGATTCAGGCACTAAGGACTATTTGGGTCCGAAGACCAGGATAGTGGACCTTGAAGGCAAAATGGTTCTGCCAGGATTCATAGAGGCTCATGTACATCCAAGTACCACGGCGTTTCTTTTGGCCGGAGTGAACCTGTTCAATGTCATGACCAGCGATGATTGTCTGAAGTTGATAAAGAATTACACACTGGAAAACCCAAATGCCAGCGTAATCCGCGGTTTTGGCTGGAACTATGCCGCTTTTGGTCCAAACGGACCAACCAAAGAACTTCTTGATTCGATTGTGCCCGATAAGCCGGTGATGCTCTTTGCCATGGACGGCCATTCCGCCTGGGTTAATTCCAAGGCTCTGGAGATTGCCGGCGTCGATAATAAGACACCAAATCCCTTGGGAGGTATTATCGAGCATGACTCAAATGGGAATCCGTCAGGGACCCTGAGAGAGTTATCTGCGCAGACTCTGGTCCTATACAAGCTTACGCCCCCAAGTAAAGAAGAAATTATGCAGGGCATGATAGGAATATTGGACATGATGAAAGGATCTGGGATAACCACGACCCATGATTCTGGTGTCTTCAACGAACTTGTAATGAAAGCCTATTCAAATCTGGAAAAAGAAGGAAAGCTGGATGTAAGAATCAAAGATGAGCAAGTACTAGATCCTGGCCGTGGCGTGGAGCAGATCCCAGCTTTAGTTGAGGAGAGAAATAACTATTCTTCTGGCCTCGTGCAGATGAAGACTGCGAAGTTATTCATAGACGGGGTCATTGAAGGACATACCGCCCTGCTTCTGGAGCCTTACATAGATCGCCCAGGCTTCAAATCTTCTCCTATCTGGAAGCCTGAGACCTTCAATGACACCATCGCTACTCTGGACAAGGCCGGATTCCAGATTGAAGTCCATGCAGTCGGCGATGGTGCAGTCCGCATGGCTTTGGATGCCTACCAGAGGGCCCAAGAAATGAACGGTAAGAGGGATTCCAGGCATAAGATCGCTCACGTGATACTGATATCGCCTCAGGACCTGCCGCGTTTCAAGACTTTGGGGGTCATTCCTGCGCTGTCGCCCAACTGGTTCTGCTATGATTCGACATATGAGACCAACACTCTAGCTTTTCTTGGGCCGGATAGGGCCGAGCGCACGTTGCCCATGAAGAGTTTCATTGATACGGGGGCAATTGTTGTCATTGGTACCGATTTCCCTGGGGTTGGAGACTACCTCACTATGAATCCACTGGATGAGATCGAGGCAGGTATGACCAGGCTTCCTCTATCACCGAACAGCAACATCACCAAACCATACTGGCCTGAGGAACGGGTCGATCTCAAGATCATGATAGAGTGCGCTACTATCAACGGGGCATATGCTAGCTTCATGGAAAATGATTCAGGATCTTTGGAGGTTGGCAAACTGGCCGATTTGATAGTAATTGATAGGGATCTGTTCAAGGTGCCCACAGAAGACATCAACAAAGCTCATGTATTGACAACTATATTAGAGGGAAGAGAGGTTTTTGGAGCCTTCAAGGAGAATGAAACAGTATCCTTGGGGGCTAGTGAGCTGGATGAGTTGTCAACAGACTACAGAGATCTATTCAAGGATGTAGCCAAGGGGGATGTCCAGCAAGCCGGTAATTTGCTGGCTGAATTGGATGGTGATGGAGCTATTTATAAAAACAACACCCTCAAAACACCTACATAAGGAGTGGTTCATTCGGCCTGACGTGCGGAGATGATGGCATCCTCCGCACGTATTTGCGGCTCATCTTAATTCAATTTTTACATCACCTCGATCAAGACGCTACCCTGGACGGAGTTGCCGGCCGCATCAGTGACCGTCAAGATGATCACATGGCCGCCTTTGCTCAGCCGGGAAGGATTTTGCATAAATTTGCGGCTGGTCGAGAGCTCTCCGTCGATGCTCGAACTCCAGCGATAGCTAAGCGGTGCCTTGCCCGCACTTACCACGGCATCAAAGCTGACGTCTTTGTTTCCCTGCAAGATCTCTCCTGCTTTGGGTGAGGTTATGGTCACGGTTAACTTTTCTGCGCTCTTATCCCCAGAATTCGTGCCGCTTTGGGCAAAGTTATCTTTCTGCTCCAGGCACCCCGCGCAAAAGAGGACCAGACCTAATGCAATTAAGAATACCCATTTCATAACAGTGTTAGAGATTCTTCATGAATATATTATTTCTGGAAATACTGGGAGAACTTTTTTAAAAAGCACAGCTATCTGCTACTAAAAATCTCTAACCGCGCCCTTCCGGCTTTGCCGCAAGAAAGGCGCTAGAGCTATGCATGTGAAACTTACGATTAGGCTGTAGGAGCTTCCGGTACGGGAGAAGGCGCTGCCGTTGCCAGGACAGGCTCGGACTTGATCTCGGTCTTGCGAACTTCCACGCGCCTGAGGGGATAGATCACCTTGGCCTCTTTGTAGATATCCAAAGAGATCTTGCCACCCACGGCTTCCTGGATCAACTGGTTCAGGTCCAGGCTCTTCGACCTCTCCAAGACGACCCTTATGGAGAGCTCTCTGATGCTCTTGACCTGATTGGCCCGTGCCCTCTTCACTGTGAAGCAACTGGGCTTGATTCGGACCTGGTAGCCGTCCGTGGTGGTTACGTCCACAATGGCATCGATTCTTGATGTCCTTCTCTTGACCAGGGAACGCACATAATCCGTGGTCATCTCATGACCCATGAACTTAGTGTATGCCGAATCTCCGGCCACACGATCTACTTTAAACTTGAGCTTGGTGTTCTGCTTAGAGAAGTTGTTGGTGAGGTCTCCCAGGGTGGTCTCAACGATCCTTCCCACAATCCTCTCCGGATCGTTGGCGATCGTCTCGCCAAAGGGAACTCTGCCGAACATCTCCGGACTTACAACCTTATACCATTGCTTGGCTTTTCTGCTCTCAGCCTTTCTTTGTGATCTTCTAGCCAATAAACATCCTCCGAGGTAACATTGATCCGAACACCGTTCAAGCTCACTGTATTTAAACCGATTGGTCTACCAAAAACTGGTTTGCCGGCCAGACATAGATGTAAATGTAGTTGGACCAATCATTGCAGTGGTAGCTGAGTATGTGCCAGCCGGGATTATTTCCCTTAAACCAGGTCTGATACCATCCGGTGCCTTTGTAGCCGAAGTTCTTGACCTCAGGGGGGCAGTAATAGCCTGGCCCGCTGCCGCAAGCCGTCCACTCAAATGACCAATATGCACCCGGTCGGCTTACTTTGGACCAAAGAGGCAGCCATCCCCCACAGAATACGCCTGCCACCGTTGCCAGCCTTCCCGGGCAACTCTGCACGTAGTACTCATTGCATTTGCAAATGGATGGCACGGGATAGACGGCCTGGTAGCTTTGCGCAGCGTAGCCGTAAGGCGCGGTAAGGCTTGCCGGAGTGGCGCAGGTGGGGCAGCTCTTCTCATAGGGATAGCTGCTGGAAACGCCGCCTGCAATTACAGTGGAACGGGTAATGGTGGTACCGGTCTTGCTGGAGGAGCTTGCCTGGCCGGGAAGGCTTGCTGCAATAGCCGGATTTTCGATTAGTCCCGTCCCGCTTGATGAAAATGGATAATTGTAGCCGCTCTGGTCTGTGACCGGACGGTACTGGTTGAAATCAGGCAGAACAATCCTTTCGGCGCCTGGATCAGGAGGAATGGGTGCTCCCGCGGGCAGAGATGCTGCGGTCATGCTTGCCGCAGCATTTGCGTAGCCTGATGGGGCTGATGCTCTGGGGTATACATAGATGTAGATGTAGTTGGACCAGATGCCGCTATTGTAGCAGAGGATATGCCATCCCGGGACATCTCCGCAAAACCAGCCCTTTTTCCAGCCCGTCCCCGTCCAGCCCCACCATCGTACCGAGGGGGTGGACCGTCCGGGATACCATTCATAGACAAAGAAGTTGCCGCTTGATTTGATGTCCGCCCAGAGGGGCAGGTAGCCTTTGAAGCTGCATCCTCCCACCGTTCTAAAGCCGGAGGCGGTCTGAATAAAAAATCTGTTGGCGGAAACCACGGAACTGGGATAATACCAGATGCTCGAGCCGGGCAATGTAGCCTGGACTGGAGACGGGACCGAAGACATCACAGAGGACGGAACTGAAGACTGCACCGGCGCAAAGACCACCTGGGCCGTATTGCCCGGCAGTGAGGCAGACACGAAGCCCAAACTCTCATCGGGAGCAAAGCTCTCCATTTGCGGCAGGGAGAGTCCCAGCTCCTCTGCCGTCAATTGCTCTTGCATCGGCCCGCTGATCTGAGGGACCGGGTAAGCGGATTTTTGGCTCAGGGAATAATCTTGATAATTGCCATAAGACGATAATGATGGCTGGCTTGAAGATGCCTGGCCTGACAGTCCAAGCATGTAAGAATTTGCATCTGTGCCCGCCAAAGAGCTTTGCTCCGGCTGAAGAGAGGAGACTGTATCCGATACACCCACATCGCCTACTGCACCTAAGGCGACGTTAATCATGACCAAAAACGTAAGATAAAGCTTCATATACCCCACCCCATAGGTTTGCTTTCTCCATTCTTTTTAGCGCGCTCTATCTATTTAATACTTGCTTTAGGTTCCGTGGGCAGGAAGCCAATTAGTTACCAACAATAATATTTAGCCCTTTAATTCGCCTGCAGAAATAGGAGAAATTTTAACTAAAAAAATGCGATTGTTTGGACAAGCTATTGACTACTGCCCCGGCTCCAGTTGGTTCTCACCATCTCTGCCAGACGGGGATTGTCAAACTGATTGTAGATATCCAGATCGGTGGTATAGCCGATAAAGGGATCTATGGTGCCCGTCTCCAGGTTCATTATCCAAATCTGAAGACCTTTATCCTCGGCTTTAGCCCCAATCTCCTGGAAGAACTGCACAAATGACTCTAAAGTCTCGCTGCTTGCCACCAGGATGATATAGTCGGACCCAGGCACGGGATTGTAATTATTGATATCCAGGGACTTTACGCTTGTGACTATAAACACCTTTGCGTTCCGTTTTTCGGCTGAAAATGTCAGCTCTTGCCGGCTCTGTGCAGAGAGGGTATAACCAGCATCCTCCATGAAATCCTTCACTCGATCCACCAAACACTGCTGCAGGATGAGCTTCAGCTCGGGAAGAGAGCGAAGAAGCATGCTGGCAGCATTGGCATAGTCCTGTTTGCTGTATTTCTTGGTGTGCAGGAAATGAAAGATGCGGCCATCAATTTGGGTGTAGGTATCAAGCTTGGGCAAGTCGTTGAATATGGGCTCTTTGCTCATGATGCCGGCAAAGATGCCGGGGACAATTCTCTCGCCCACCATTTTACCCAGCTCCCTTCGCTCCTGCTCGCTTAATTTTGCGGATCGAACAACATCGTAGGTGCGAAGGAGAAGCTCACACCTGGCAATGATCTCCCTCTCGCGGAGCAGCTCTCTGAGAGGACCGGCAATTTTTTCAATCTCTGTCATTATCATCAATACCTTTAACGCTGGCTAATTCTGCTCGCAGCTCGCCCATTTTGGCCGTTCTCTCCGCAAAGGCATTGTGCTGGTGAATACTCTCCTCATTGATCTGCTTTAAGGTTACTGCGGCGTCATCGGGAAGATCGGAAAATGCCTCTACCAGCTTCTGGGCCATGGTTCGAACGCAATCCTCCACGAACTTTGGGTTGCTGTGCGCGTTCCTTACCACCACGGCCTCGTCGGGACGCTTCAATAGACCAAAGACTCGGGAGCTCATGGACTCTTCAATGATCTTAATGATCCTGTCGATGGAAACGCAGCGCCGGTCATGAACCTCTACGGAGATGCTGCCCCGGCCGCGCTGATTATGCGTGGCCACGGGCAGCCGCTCTGCGAGGTCAGAGGCCACCTGCTCCGAGAGCCCCGCGTTGGCCAGCTCCTGGCGAACCAGCTCTTTCATGATCTCCTGGGCGCAGGGGCAGGCAGTCATGCCTAAAACCTCGGCCCCTACCGTTTTTCGCACGTGTCCGGTGGGTCCGGCCCGGGCCACTGCCTCGGCAAAGATGTCCACTACCTCCTGGCAGTTGACTTTAGTCACAGGCGTCTGTCTGCGCACAATGTACTCGCTTTTCATCTTCACTTCCGCCCGGGAAGCGTACTCATGCCGGGAGAGAAGTCTCTTGGCAATCTCTCCACAAAGCTCCTCGATCTCAGAGACAGGGCGGTTTATGGCCTCTTCTAAAACCTCGTCTATCACCTCAAAGTTGCGGGAGAGATTGGCTCCTTTGCGGTCAGATGGAAGATCGACGAAGACCTCAAAATTGGAGATGAGAACTACGGGCCGCTCATCGTTGCCACGCTCAACTTTCACCAGCTTTTTAACGCCGGTCACTCCCACTCTGGTTAAATTGAAGGGATAATCAGGCTCGCAAGCTTGAATATCAGGTAGGCTATCCACTAATTTCACTCATCCTCGCCTTCGAGCGACTCGTCCACTATCCCATCTATGCGAGAGATGAGCCTGTCTACTTCTTGCATCATCTCCTCCAGGGTATCGCTGATCCTCTGGTGGCGCTCATCAGAGAGTAGGAAAGACCCTTTCATTTCTGCCAATAGCTCCTCATCGCCCA
>JAPKYC010000113.1 GCA_026394505.1 Methanothrix sp. | reverse complement strand
AAAAATGAGATGGCATCCCTTGTCACCAGAGCCGGGCCACTGGCCTGACCGGAGGCAACCTTGTGGCATTTCTATTACCCACTCGATACTAGCGAGGAGCCAAAAATAATAAGAATGGAAACACAAAACACCTTCCCATGCAATATTCCGAGGGCAGTTTGGGCAGGGTCTTCGTACTGAGGATGGACCATGGCGAAGATCTGATAGAATCTCTGCAAAAGTTCCTGCAGGAGAAGAAGATCGAGTCTTGCACAGTCCTTTTCATGGGGGCTCTGCGCGATGGCTGGGCAGTGACCGGTCCCAAGCAGCCGGTAGTTCCTCCATCGCCCCACTATGAAGCCTACGAGAGCGCCTGGGAGGTCTTCGGCATGGCTACAATTTACCCGTCTATTGAGGGACCGAAACTGCACATCCATTCCGCTCTGGGACGAGGACGGGAATCCATCTTGGGCTGCATTCGAGATAAAGCCGGAGTCTACCTGATTGTGGAGGCGGTTTTATTCGAGATCTGCGGCCTTGCAGCAGAGAGGGCCTGGGATGAAAAGATGCAGCTTTATCTGCTCTCCTTGAAGAACCAGCTTTGACCTCTGATTTATGCTCAAAGATTAGCGCGCGCGATCGCGAAGGCAAATATCGCTGACTAGCGAATCCATGAGAGTTTGGACGTGCAGGAACAAGGAGAGACTTATCCATTTTTGATAGCTATTTAGAATCTATTATTGTCGATAGTTCACCTGAATTAGCGACAACTATTAATATTACTACTTTCAGGCTATCTTTAAAAAATTGAGGGCAAACCGGAAGGCTCATCTCTGTTGTGTCTCTCGCAATTAGCGTTGGATATATGCCCTCTATTATTCTAATATCATCTCATTTTTGTCAAATTTAGAACCTAAAACGGCTAAGGGGTTTCCTTTGTAATCATGTGTATAGCCTGTAGATCTCGTTCTGTACACATGTGTTCATCTAAAGTGTCTATTAATACTAGGAAATATTCTTTAGCTAATAGGAGAATACATGAGACTTAGAGTAGTTAGCTCAAAAAATGAGATTCCAAATCTCAACGCCAATGAGAAGATGGTTCACCTGGCGTTTCGCGCCAGCAACGTAGACTTCCTCAGCTTGATGCAAAGATGCCCCAGGCTGAGAATGATTCAGGTACCCCCATCTTACCGCAAGACCATGTCCAATGCCATCCAGGTATTCCTGGACATGCAAGGCATTGAGCTATTGCAAGGAGATGTTTGGGGCCACAGAAAGGATCTGGACGAGTACTTCACCGTAGAAGATGCCACCTTGGAGGAGATCAGCTCCCTGGTCGCCAGCGGCGCCGCCGTGGATGATATGGCGAGCCAGGTTCAGAAGAGGGCCAGACTCGGCCCGGACCTCATCAAGTACATTGCCAAGAGCAAGATCACCGCATAAGGCAAGCATTCAGAGACGGGCAAGCTAGTCCGGTTCTGACTTTTTCCTTTATTTAAATCAATTACTCGTATGTGGGTGTTTTGTGGACAATCTTGCTCGTATTTTCTGATAGAAAGTGCAGATGCCCAGGCGCTGCTGCAAAAAAACATAGTTGATATCTTTTCAGCGAGCAATGACTCTCAGTTTTCACGGGCAAATCGCCCCGCCAGGCGGCCCTGAAAGCGGCCAACCGGGGCCACACGGACATCAAACTACCGCGAGCGGGGCACGAAGACGCTGCACATATTCACAGGCGAGAGGGTGCAGGTGGACAAGCCCAAGGGCGCGCCGATCTGGATGAAGGACAAGATCTGGAAACCAAAGGTCAAGAAGGTGGGCACCGAGACACTGGAAGAGCTTTGAAGGCTCGCTTTTAGCGCTTTTGAAGCAGAGGACCTGATATCGGGGGGGCATCCTGCTGGCGGGGAAGATCCGGCGAGTCCCTCACCGCCTCCAGCACCTTTTTCGCCGCCGAGCACCTCTGTGCCCAGCGCAGTGCTAAATTCCAAATTTTTAGTGCTGATTGCCTCTGTCGCAATCGTTTTAGTATGATGTGTACAGCGGAAGTGTCTATTAATATTATGAATGCATTTTAGGGTCTGGAGTGCTAAAATGAGACTTAGAGTAATCAGCGCCAGAAACGAGATCCCCAATTTGAACCCCAATGAGAAGACTGTTCATCTGGCCTTCCGGGCCAGCAATGTAGATTTCCTTAACCTGATGCAGAGATGCCCCAGGCTGAGAATGATTCAGGTTCCCCCGTCCTACCGCAAGACCATGTCCAATGCCATCCAGGTATTCCTGGACATGCAGGGCGTTGAGATGCTGGAAGGAGACGTGTGGGGCCACAGAAAGGATCTGGATGAGTACTTCACCGTGGGCGACTCCACGCTTGAGGAGATCCGCGCCCTGGCAGCCGGCGGCGCATCCGCGGACGATGTGGCCGATCAGATTCAGAGGAAGGCCAGGATCGGCTCGGAGCTGATCAAGTACATCGCCAAGACCAAAGTTACCGCTTGAGCCCGGACGCTGTGCCGGCTCAGCTAACCCTCACCTATTTTTGGTCCATCGGATAATAGAGTCCTCTGTGAGTCCTCCGTGCGCTCTGTGCCTCTGTGGTTGTAGTCCGTAAACCATTGGTTATGACCAGTGGCTGACGACTAATCCACCACAGAGACACAGAGTTCACAGAGTACGCACAGAGCGACGAACTAACAACCGGACTGGAAATAGCGAAGAGCCCTATTTTTGTTATTGGTCTATGGCGGCTCTCGACCGCCAACTACAAATATCTATAACGATTATATAGATAGTTTGCCGCTTCATGCCATGATAGGGTGGCGGGCGTGCCGTGGGCTTAACGTATCTGATGATGCTCTGATGACAAGGGTGTTTGCCCCACCATGGGGCAGTATGGCCGATCAAGATCCCTTGGTACAGGAGACGCATGCCTTCGTGGCATTGCATTTGGCTACGAGCCTGTGAGGCTGAAATTTCGGCGGGCTGAAAATGTTGCGCGCTGTAAATGGCGCAGTAATCTGCCGGGAGATCTCACGCAAATACACGGTCGGGGCATGATGCGGCACAAGTCAACCAAAGGCGAGAGGACGAGCACCATGGCCCCACGAGAACGGGTTCCGGTAATTCGGACGCTGTGCGAGATTCCAGCGCTTGTGCCGCCTTCGAGCCGATTCAATGTCGAGCTTCGGGCAGTGTCAGGCCGTCACTTCGCGGTGATCGGCTCCAGCCTATTAGGGCGCTGTGGATCGGCACTGGCCTGCCTGGGACTTGATATCTCTTTCTCTTGATTATTTCTTTTGGGTGGAGAAAGGTCTTTTCTAACTTGAAGCGAAAGCCTTTTATCTCGGCAATTGACGTACAGTGTATTGGCGAAAGTCGATGGCTATTTTTCCCTCCTACATCAAATTGACTTTTGCCTCCCTCCTTATTATTCATATTTCATGAGATCCTACAGCATCCGGTTTCATCCATCCTCAGCTTCCCAAAGACTTATAGCCTGACTCGTCCTTCACTCCTCTAAGAACGCCAGCCATTAGGAGGAGAGGCAATTAAGTCGGAGCGATGGGGCTTGAGGACTGGCCAGGCCCGCGGCTCCATTTATCTCATCTCATTCAGCTTAATCGATTTTATGGGCTCGCTGCTCTGCTCTTCTGAAATAGTTCTATTGCATTATGAATAGGGTTTAGGAAAATGCCATAGAATTAAAGCTTGATCTACAGGGCTGTAGCCTTCATTCTATGCGCCTTTATGCTGGCGGTCTCCTCATCCATCTTCCTACTGCTTTTCGGGTGGACATTTCGCGTTTTGCTATCTTCTCGTTTGTATATTTTCCAGTAAATCCATTGTCTTGGATCTCGCGATAGATTCGACAGGCAATTAAAGGGCCGCTATTGAGGCGCTGAATGATGTAATCCTTGTAGGAATCCAGCTTGCTTGGCTTTGCTGATGGCTTCCTGGATATGGTGTTTGCTTACTGTCCTGCGATTGTAGCCCGTTTGACGGGCGATCTCGCTGATGCTCAATCCCTGTCTGTAAAGATCTCTTAACATGTGGAACTCTCCCTCTGGCAACATCGCCACAGCCTTTGAGGTTTAATGCCAAGGATGTGGAGGTGTGCACTTTCAGACCGCCAGGATTGTGCACTTTGGGACCGCTAGTGACATTGATATAAGCGAAAGCCCTCTGTATCGATTCCTTAGTGATGCTATCGATGCCGCATAAATCGAGCCGGGAGCGAGGGGGTCCTGGGATATCAAGTCCCTGCCTCCCTCTTCGGGAACGCCAACGAATCGTTCCTCTCTGGTCACATTACCAATATATGAAAATGATGTCTGATGATATTCAAAGGAACCCATTTTCTTGAGCTGCTCCTTAACGCGGCGACGCCCTTCCAGAGCCAGCTCCAGCAGTTCGTCCATCTCCTCTCTTGTGATCTCTCCATGTGGATAGATCAGCTTGATCAGGCCGGATACAGTCCTTCGCACCGCTTTGACATCACGCGCATTTAAATGGGAGCCAAAAGAGAAGCAGCGATCCACCATATCTACAAAATTCTGGCGGCGCAGCTCCCTCAAGGCCTCGGCCAGATAGTCAGCAAGCTTCCTGCGGGATAACGGTAGGCTACGGAGATGATGAGGTCACGGACCCTCTCAGGTTCCCAGCACCATGGTCGCTGGAAATTGGGCAGAGCAACCTTATGTGTATGAATATCAGATAGCAATTCGTTAAGCGGCACAGCCTTGGGCGTGAACAGGCTTCCTTCGCTGGCTATAGGCAGATTATTCCCTCCGTTGTGAACCAATGAACAACAAATGATTAACTTAGCGCTTAAGCTTCAACTTACTGGAAAAACAAAGCAATTAGCTAGGTACTTTTAATCCCGATCCACTAGCCACATCGTCCCGGCTCGACCGAATAAGGCCTGTTCTCCTTCAGGCACCATTGCATCTGCTCCAGTATCGGTTCGATCCTGCCGTCCGTCTCCTTTAGCTTCTGCACCATATTCTCCGCCAGGCAGCCCTGCTCAATGCGCTTTGCCACCATTGGCAGATATCGCATCTCCTCAATGGTTGCGCTCTTTTCCGCGGCGGCGAGCAGCTTCTCCAGCTCCGGCTTCATTGTCGCCACACCATGCTGCATGGCATCTTCCAGCATGGCCAAAAGACTGCTCTCATCCTCCTCCAGCTCCAGCTCGGATCGAAGCAACGCCAGCAAGAAAGCCGAGATCGCCATGTCCGAATGCAGGCATTCCTGCTCATCGATGGCTTTGACCTCCAGGCACCTTCTCGTAAAGCGCACAATCACGCCTCTGGAATTGACCCACTCTTTGCAGAGAATATCTGCTCCGCATTTTTTCAGCTCAGAGTAGATCTGCCGGTTGATTTGCACATAATCGTGCACGCTCTCCAGCTTTTCCGGCAGTATTCCGTGGCAGATCTCAGGGATGGCCGCCTGGTTCTGCCGGTAGTAAACCAGCCGGTTGTCCATGTAAGAGGTGAGCTTTCCCTCCACCATGGGCGAGGAGGCAGATACGGCGACGAGATACGGCATTAGCGAGCGAATCTTGTTGAACATTGCCACCAGCTCATCCTTGCCGGCGTAGGGAATGTTGATCTGCAGAGCCTGAATATTCAGCCAGCCGTGCTGCTTGATATTGAACAACCGGTCGTATGCCTGATAATACTCCTGCTCATCATGATCCCAATAAGTCGTCTCATCCAATTTGAGCAGCGGATGCATTCCCAGACCCATAAAGCCGTACTCATGATTCGTAGCCCGGTACAGCTCAGAGAGGCCCTGGTAAAGATTGCTTTCCAAAAAGCCGAGGCTCCCCGGCCTGGCTGGAATCAGCTCGATGGCATGCTTTTGCAGCTCCTTGGAGACCAGTATCCCCCCGAAAGCCACCTCGTGCTGCACCTGTCCGGCAATCCTCTGGATTATTTGGTCGGAGATGGCCAGAGGCCGGTGGTTTTTATCATTAATGGAGTACTCGTGCTCCGTTCCTATTGCCTCTTTCATGATTCAGTCGGAAAGCTGGATCTCCGCTACAAGATCCGTCTCCGGCTCCTCGATCTTCAATATCTCCGCCATCTCTGCGACGGGAACGCTGTTTACCAGATGCATGATATTCTCCACAGAAGTCTCGAATAGTCCGTCGTAGGCTTTTCGATTGGCCTTGAGAAATCGGACCATGGGGCAGATGCTCTCTCTCTTAAGGAAGATCTGCAGGACGTTGTCCTTGAGATCAAAAGTAAAGGGTCCGGCGACGCAGGTCTCGGGCTTGATGGAGTGAATGCTGCATTTTCCATTTTGAAAGAGCACGCAAAAGCCATCCTGCTTCAGGCGCAGCCTATTGTATCCGGCAAACTCCACGACGTCCTCTGCCACGCCGTTTTTCAGCAGTATGTCTATTCTCTCCCGGCTTAAGGGGGGTCTCGCCTCAAAGCAGCAGCCTCCATCCAGATGGCATTCGCTGCAGGCCTGGCTTATGGCTTCACACAGGTAATCTTCCATCAGATTCTCATCTCTTTAGAAATCAATCTTGTAGGAGTAGACCTCGTTTTCAGCCAGGGCAGATGGATTGGACATGCGAGCGACTGCTCCCAGGCCGTATTCACCCTCAAAACCGTGCGGACGGGAGATCTTATCGATAAGCTCATCGGCATAGCTGCAGGCGTCTCCCGTCATCAGATAGGAGATGATCTTTTGGAACATGTCCGGATAATGGGCATCCTCTCCTCCTTCCAGTGAGGGATTATCATTGACCTCAATGACGTAGAGCTTTCCATTGCTTTCTTTGATGTCCACACCATACATCCCTTTGCCAATAGCATTGCCTGCCTCGCGTCCCAGGTCAATAACCTCAGGCGGTACCTGATCGGCCGGCACGCTCTCCACATCGCAGTATACTATGTGGCCGTTCACGGAGGCCTGGATCTTGAAGGTCTCAGAGGGGATGATGTAGCGACAGGCATAGAGCAACTGCCCGTTGATGACACCCACTCTCCAGTCAAACCTGCTTTCGATGTACTCCTGCACCACAATCCAGTCGGAGAGCTTGAAGAATCTCCTGGCGATTTTCAATAGCTCGCTTACGGATAAGACCTTCTCCACCCTGACTGAGAAGGACGTGGATGGCTCTTTTAGCACCAGTGGCATGCCCAACTCCTCGAAGAGCTGGGCGGCCAGAGCATCGTCCAGCTCCTTCTTCTTTAGAAACTTAGTCCTGGGCATGGAGACATTCTTCTTCATGAGGTGCATGTACATGTTGATTTTATCGGCACAGATCTGGATAGAGCTGGGATCGTCTATCACCGGTATGCCGTACATTTGCGCCATCCTGGCCGCCACGTAGGTGATGTTCATGGGATCGGTGTTGGCGCGAATGAAGAGCGCATCCAGTCTGGGTATTTTCTTGATGTCCACGGGGAAGATGAACTCGGCAGTGTGGCCCATGCTCTCAGCCACGTCCCGGCATTTTACCACGGCCGTGAGCTGTTCAGAGCTGCTTAACGTCTGTCGATTAACGAAGATGCCTAGTTTACTCAAAGCGTCTCACCCTCTTATCCAGAAGGTCCTGTAACATTTCCGTTTCATCCTTGGATAATTGCGAATATTTCACCGGAGCCAGGGAAGATAGCCTGCAGCCTGACTCATCCTTGACCAGTACATTCTCCACTAACGGCAGCCTGAAGACCTCATAGATCTTCTCTGCCAGCGACTTGGCCGGCTCACAGCAGTTTATGGTCTTGCCGAAGATGGATACGCATTTTGCCACGGTTGAGGTGTCGCTGATCTTCTGATAGCAGAAGGGATACCTGCCCCGGTTGGTGACATGCTTGATGACCTTCTTCGCTGCTTCCAGGTCGTTGATGAGAAAGTAGTCGGATGGTGTGGAGAAGTAGTTCAAGCCGTAGACTATAGCGGGGAGCGAGACGTACTGGTTAGATATTATCCAGTCGCAGACCGGGATACCTGCCAGCTTCGCCTTCTCCAGACAGATGGGAACGATATAGGCATCCAGCACATCGCTGCTGCTGGGCGTGGTTTTGATGCCTTCATTCTCGTTCTTGACGATAGTGTAGTACGGCTCGGTCTTGTAGAAGTAACTCTCATTTACAATATATTGGGAGTCATCTTCCTTCAAAGTGTACATGATGTCTTTCTTAGGAATTTGCTCTCTTCGTTTGTTCATTAAAGAATCACCGCACGACCTGCGTGTGATAAAATAGACCTGTTTGTCGTTTTTTCTGCGTAGGATACCCTACGGTATTTATTTAGACTACGGTGCCGGTCCAAATCGGATGCCATTTCATTCTCAGAAATTTGGATCTCCTCAGGGCCTACTACCTAGCTGGTAGTATTTATCATTGTCGGATCTACGCGAATAGCTCTACGGTCGATAGGGCTGGCTATTCTCGCTGTGCTAGCGGGTCTTCTCCAGTAGTTGTATCATCTCTTTCGGGCTTGTCGCGGGAAGACTGCAGACATGATCAGTGCAGACGTAGGCCGTGGTCTTTCCCTCCAACCTGGCCAAATTTTTTGTGAATGGCGCCATCTCTCCGATCTCTTCTCCGCATACCAGGACGACGGATTTGTTCGGCAGATAGCGAGATCGTAAGGCTTGCAGCATCTCAATTATGCCGGCATCCTGCAAACTTCCCAGCAGAGCGATCTCGGATGCCGGCCCGAGAGCATAGTCCAGAGAGCAAAGCAGCATGGAGTGGCCCAGGGGCCGGCCACCTGCTGCGGCGAAGCTGCGCGCCAGATCCCAGGCCCTCTCTTCCCATTCCGTCTCTTTGCAGAGGTGCATGAGCCGGAGAAGGCAAAGCAATGCAATGGAATTTCCGGATGGAATCGCTCCATCATGAAACTCCTTTTTGCGCAGGAGCAGGGCCTCGCCATCATCGGCAGAGAAGAAGAAGCCGCCCTGATCCTTATCCCAGAAATGCCGCATCATGATCAGGTTCAACTGCAAAGCCGCCTTCAGGTACTTGACATCAAAGACCGTCTCGTAAAGATCGATCAAGCCCCAGATCAGGAAGACATAATCATCCAGATTGGCAAAAATGCCTGCCTCGCCCCGGTAACGATGTAGCAGCCGGCCCTCGGTTGTCTGCATCTCTTTCAGGATAAAATCGGCCGCTTTCATTGCCGCCGTTGCATACTTTGCTTCAGGCAAGGCCTGGGCGGCTTTCGCCAGGGCCGCGATCATCAATCCATTCCAGTCGGTGAGAATCTTGTCGTCCTTAAAAGGATGCACTCTTTTCTCCCGAACAGCAAAGAGCTTCGCTCTAATCTTCTCCAGCCGCTCATCGAGATCCAGTTCGCTGATCTTCAGGACGGATGCGCAGTCGCTGAGCGCAGACCTCCGGCGCAGGATGTTTCCTCCTTTCTCGAAGTTTTGCACATCGAAGAGCCGGATGAAGAGCTTGAACTCCTCTTTATCCAGAGTCTCTTTCAGCTCCTCTGCCCTCCAGACATAGAACTTGCCCTCCTCTCCCTCGCTGTCTGCGTCTTCCGCCGAGAAAAATCCTCCCTGGGGTGCGGTCATGTCCCGCAGCACATACTCCAGGATTTCGCGAGCCGTTTTGGCGTACTCCTCTTTTCCTGTGGCCTGGTGGCCTTCGGTATAGGCTATGGCCATTAGCGCCTGATCGTAGAGCATCTTCTCGAAATGGGGAACAAGCCACTCTGCATCCGTGGAGTATCTATGAAATCCGAATCCCACGTGATCGTAGATCCCGCCCCTGCGCATGGCCTGCAGCGTGGCCTCGACCATCTGCAGAGCATTCTCGTCTCCGCTCCTGTGCCAGTGGCGCAGAAGGAAGAAGAGGTTGTGAGGTGTGGGAAACTTGGGGGCTGTGCCGAATCCTGCGTTTTGGGGGTCGTAAATGGAAGCCAGGGCCGCGTACCCACGGGCAAGAAATGCGCCGTCCAGATTTGCGGCCTGGACGAAAGGCTGGCTCTGTGTCTGCTTGAGATAATCCAAAATCTTGTCGGCTGAGCCCAAAAGCTCATCTCTGTTTTTCTCCCAGAGCTCTTTGATCCTGGGGATGATCTCCATCATCCCCGCCTGGCCATAGCGCCTCGTCTTGGGGATGTAGGTGGCGGCGAAGAAGGGCTTTTTCTCCGGGGTCATAATAATAGTAAGAGGCCAGCCGCCTCTGCCGGTCATGGCCTGGGCCGCGCTCATGTACATCTGGTCTATGTCCGGCCGTTCCTCTCTGTCCACCTTTATGCATATGAAGGCCTGGTTCATGAGGGCGGCTACGTCCGGGCTCTCAAAGGACTCATGGGCCATGACGTGGCACCAGTGGCAAGTGGAGTAGCCCACGGAGAGGAAGACGGGCTTGTCCTCCTTTCGGGCTGCCGCAAAGGCCTCCTCGCTCCATGTGTACCAGTGCACGGGGTTAAAGGCGTGCTGGAGGAGGTAGGGGCTCTTCTCAGAGAGGAGACGATTGGCCTTGCTAGCGGCCATGTATTCGTCTTTGCTGGGAATGGGATATTCAATCATAGTAACCTCTTATATCATGATTATTATCAGTACATGAATCCATGTATGAGCTTTTTTTTGATAGAGTTCATTTGTGCTTCCAATACTATTATCTTTATTACAACTACAATCATTCTATCTATATGATAATTGCTTTCGATATGTTTATATCCTTTCAAGGCGAATTATTCGTATACTCAATAGAGTATAGGGGTGAATTAGAATGAAGGGAGTAGTAATAGCGACAGCTTTAGTATTATTGCTATGCTGTTGTATCGCATTGGCGAACCCACCATTGGCTCCGCCAATACAGTACGAACAGTTTTGTGAAGCACAGAAAGTATCCGGAAGCGGTCTTATCGATCTCAGTACCTCGATAGTCGATAAGAAGATCGCTCTGGAGTACCACAACAACATGGCCGGAAACGGCGATTTCGAGCTTGACCAGGAGCATGCTTACTCGCAGAATTCGGATAAGTTGAAGAGAAATATAACCTCTGTCAACGGTGGAAACGAGTCACAGCTCAATCTATTTGAGCAGACCAAGCTCACTTACGCCAGCAATGACTATCCCCTTATGGGCGACAAGTCCCTGAATTCCAAGGCGTTTTACGGCGGCATAGGCGCGAAGATCCAGGAGGGTTTCTCAGTCTATGAGATGGAGAAGGATCAGACATCGTTCTTTGTCTCAACCACGCCCTACAATCCACAGGAGACGACAATGCCTGTCAATCGGGACTACTTGCAGCTTCTGGCATTGTACTATCCGCAGGAATATGCTCAGTACATGGCAGCGCCCACGCGCACCATAACTCCTGAGCAACTCATCAAGAAGCTGAAGGATGCGGGAAGGAACACTGATCGAGTGGCTGCGCTCATGGGCAACAATCCGGCCCATGTGATCGGCCTTGAGACCAAGAATACCTTCAACGGCACATGGGGAACGGATGCTACATGGCATAAGATATTCTACAAGGATATCAACGCCCACGAGCTGTTCTCCGGAGTATTCGAGGCGGAGAAGACCATTAAGTTCCATGAGAATCCCGTGCCCGAAATGGATCGCCCTGTTTGCGACGGCATAGATTGCTAGAAAACCGGCAGTCTATCTCTTTTTATTTTTTAAACGAATGCCTCGCCGCTTGCTATGCGGGTGCGCCGCCGCCATTTGACCAATGAAAATAGAAAATCACCCTATAATTCGCCGCGCGCATTGGGGAGTTTGAGCCGGAAAGTCTCCTGATAAATAATATCTTGCAGTTTTAAAGGGCATCGAAAAAAAAGAGTGTAGGTTACAGGATATACCTATCACAGGCTGAAGTGGAGCTAAAATGAAATTGCATTTGGGCGGTTAATGTAACCGGAAATTGTTACATAGTGCAAAATTCGATATCCTGCACCCATATCAACTGCATTGCTGACCTTCTGGAGGTTTTCAATGTAGCAGGTGCGTTCGCTTTCACTCATGCCCTTGGTCGCTTCTTTCAGATCCATGTTCTTAATTAGCTCCCATTGTTCCATTTTTGATAATCTGTCCCTTTCTTCGCGGGTTGGTTTCCCTTTTTGGGCGGGCATATCATCGTCTTGTGCCGTGGAAGATAACATGATTTCGCGGCTCATATTGGAAAGGTTACTCGGTTGCTCTGCTACGTGCTCATCAGTCGCACCAGTTACCTTCGGGCGTGTCGCCCTATAAAGTCCATATCTCACTATCTAATCTCCTGGCGTCCAGCAACCGTGCCCTCTCTTCTTTGGATATCAAGGGCGGTATTCCTTTCTTGACGCCGATACCGTAATGTCTCAAGCTGCACTCTTAAATACTTATCGTAAGCTGCTGAAAGTTATATCGTCCTGAATTTGTTGACTTTATAAACAGCGAAGAGCTAAAAACCTTAATGAGGGGAAAAAAATCCCTCGAGCCTTGTGCTTATTTGAATATGGTTGTTCCCGTGGTCATGGTCAGCTCTTTGAAGGCTGCCATGAGATCCTTTGTGACCGTTCCGGGCTTGCCGTTGCCTACGACCCTGCCATCGACCTTGGTAACAGGCGCAACCTCTGCTGCTGTGCCTGTAACGAATACCTCGTCTGCTGTGTAAAGGTCAAACAGGCCTAAATCTCTTTCCTGGATATCGTAGCCGCGGCCCTGGGCCAGCTCCATGACAGCTTCCCTGGTTATGCCCTTGAGATTGTTTACGGTAAAGGGTGTGTGGATCTTTCCCCCTTTAATGATGAATATATTGTCTCCGCTTCCCTCAGACAGCAATCCCCGGGAATCGAGGATGATGGCCTCATTGCCGCCTTTGATATTGGCCTCAATCTTGGCCAGGATATTGTTCAGATAGTTGAGGCTCTTGATATTGGGCGGCAGGCTGTCCGGCGAGTTTCTGCGCACAGCGACGCTGACTGCCGTGAGGCCGACCTCGTAAAGGTCACCGTACATTGCCCCCCACGAAACAGCAATGATGATGACCGTAGCCAGGCTGCACTTATTGGGATCAAGGCCCAGGTCTCCGAAGCCTCGGGTGACAATGGGCCGGATATAAGCATCACGCAGGTTATTCCTCCTCAGCGTCTCCAGGATTGCCTGGCACATCTCCTCCTGGCTCATAGGAACGCAGAGCATGATGGCTTGGGCCGAGTCGAAGAGCCTTTTGACATGGTCCTCGAGCCGGAAGACGCGCCCTTCATAGGCTCTTATGCCCTCGAAGACTCCGTCTCCATAGAGAAATCCGTGATCAAAGACCGAAACCGCAGCCTGTTCCGCCGGAACAAACTTTCCGTTAAGATAAATTAGGGTCATAGAGCATCTCGCCATGGGACAATTGCCGAGGATAAATGCGTTTTGATCGTTAAGTGAATCGATGGATTTATTAGCAAAGGAAGGAAGGGGGTTGCCTACCTTTAACGGGGTTTGGAGCTTATGGCAAGACTTGGTTTCGTAGTCTCGGAGTTCAA
>JAPKYC010000112.1 GCA_026394505.1 Methanothrix sp. | reverse complement strand
AGGTCCTCTATCATTTTCATCTAATTTTTCTGTTGGCAGTTATGAGTAATCGCATACTTTACCCTTTGTAGTCCCCGCCCACCAGCTCGCGAATGCGCTGTGCGATCTTGGGCCCCACCTTATCCACCACTTGCAACAGCTCAGATGAGGCAATCATGATCTTCTCGATGGATCCGAAGTGCTTGAGCATATTTTTAGCCACCGCCGGCCCCACGCTGGGAATTGCCGAGATCAAGTACTCCTGCTGCTCTTTAAGCGTCCTGGCGGTCTTGTGTCCATGCACCTTCGGCTCGTGCCCCTCTCGCATCTCTCTATGGACCAGCAGGACAATAACCGCGGCCGTTTCATTTTTATCTTCCGTGGGAATGATGGGGACGCCATAGTCTACGGCCACGGAAACCATTGCTCCGCGAATAGAGCCGGCATTCATCTGCGTGGTGTAAAGATCCCTGCCCTCTAAAATCAAAACCGGCCGATCGTAAGTCCTGGCCAAATCCGCTATCTGCCGGAATAAGTTTCTCTCTGGATCGATGATCGAGGCCACAAAATCATGTGCCGTTTTGCGTTCGACCGCCACCCGATCACTGACCACATAGTCGCCCACCTCCAGATTCTTGACGGTGACCAGAAGGCCCAGAGACTCCAGAAGCTTCGCCATCTCTCTCTCCCTTGAGTCCACAAAGATTTTGGCTGGCATATTCACAACATTTTGCACGTCTCTTTGCGCTTCGATCTGCTCAATATTTTGCCATGCGGCCAGGCTTTCATCCATCTTTGCAGTTCCGGCCGGCTCCTGTGTAATCTGTTGCTGGCGGGGCGATAGCTCCCTATGCAGAGATTCCTGGGACTGACCGCTCAGATCCCGCATCTGCCGGTTCATGGTCTTTTCTTTGTGTTCAGATATCCAGTGATAGGCCTCATCGCGCGTGCCCTTGGCCATTAATACTACTACTCTGCCCGCTCTTGCCCTGCCTGTCCTGCCTTTGCGCTGAATGCTGCGAATCTCGGAGGGCACCGGCTCATAAAATAAAACCAGATCCGTGGCAGGAATATCGATTCCCTCTTCCCCCACCGAGGTGGCAATGAGGACGTTGAATTCTCCCGCTCGAAATTTCCGCAGAATCTCGGCTTGCTTCTTCTGGCTGAGGCCTTGATCATTCTCGCGACTGGACTGCCCCACAAATCGCACGGCAAAAATGAGTGGATCGTCTTTCAGGAATGTGAGAAGAGATGTAGCCGTGTCCCGATAGTTGGTAAAGACCATGATGCGAGACTCGGGCTTCGCAGCAATCTGCTCATGCAGTATTCTCTTGACTGCGGCAGGCTTGGGATGCTCCACCTCCAGTTTTTGCAGGGCATCTACCACCTGCCGGAACCCGGGGTCCTGCACTATCCGCCGCGATGCTTTGGAACCGCTTCGCGAGAGGGCTTCACCCTCCAGCCTCTGAAAATATCTGGCCAGTGCATCCGGCCCCTGCGTCTCCGCCAGCTCGACGCCGTGATGCAGCTTGAGTATCTCGGCCAGGAGAGAGATGGCCGCAAATATCGATTTATTTGTCTTGTTCTTGGCCGAGGACATGAGGACAGCCTGCAGTCCGAGACGCTCCTTCTTGGAGGACTTGACATCGATTCTGACCGGGCTGATGCCTAGTAAGTTCAGGTCGTCGATTCTGCTCCGCAGCAACTCCTCGATGGCTGAGCGGATAAGCAGAAGCTCTTTGGGAACGGTAAGCTTCACCCACTCTATCTCCCGCTCGTGAACAAATGGAGCGACATCGGGATCATTTTCCGTGCGGGTCTGGATATTCTCAATGGATAGGTTGGTGCAGATCTCGGCGATCTTCTCGCTCTGGCTGCCCGGGCTGGCGGTAATCCCCAGGACCAGGGGAAGGCTTGCCTCGCGATGATAGCGATCGGCGATATAGACATAAGCATAGTTGCCCACTGCCCGGTGCGCCTCGTCGAATATCACCAGGGAGACATCCTTAAGATCGATCCTTCGAGAGAGAAGATCATTCTCGATCACCTGCGGAGTGGAGACAACGATGCGGCTTTTCCCCCAGGATTCGATCCTTTTTTCCGGAGGGCTCTCCCCGGTCATCATGGAAACGATATCTCTGTCTTTGAGCACACGCTGCAAGAAAACGGCATGCTGCTCCACCAAAGGCTTGGTAGGAGCCAGGAAAAGAACCCTGCCCTTATCCATTCGAGCCAGCAGCACCATGAGAGCTATGACGGTCTTGCCCAGGCCCGTAGGCACTACTATAAGGCTGGAGGACTTGAGAGCCGTGGCTGCTAAATCCAACTGGAAGAGCCGCTTCTCTACGGTTTGCGGCAATAGATGCGGGTGCTCCAGGTAGGTGGACATGAATGATCCAATGCTCTCTTGTTGTATTTGATTCCATTGTATTACTCCGCGAATAATCTGGTTCACCACCTCAGGCTATTTCTGGAGAGATAGGTCTATTGATGCGTATTTATTATTCACATTATATCATTAATACTATACTTAGACCTCCCTGGCTTTCCTAACTCGTTCCTGGATCAGAGGAAGATCACCAAATTCGGGCGGTTTTGAAGGATAAATTTATATAATATAAAAGTAAGAGATTGATAGAAAGCTAAATCTCGCTTATTTGGCGAAATAGCTTAAATTAATCGCTTAAAAAAAAGGGGGCGAAAAGAAAAATGAAGGGAGTAATAGTAGTAGCATTTATGCTGGCAATTGCCCTTATGGCGGGTTGCAGCACTGTGCTAGCTAATCCACCACTGGTACCGCCAGTGCAGTATGAACAGTTCTGTGAAGCACAAAAAGTGTCCGGAACGGGAATTATCGATGTTAGCACATCGATAATCGACAAGAAGATAGCACTTGAATACTACAACACCATGGCAGGCGACGGCGACATAGAGCTTGACTCCGAGCATGCCTACTCTCAGGATGCTGAGAAGCTCAAGAGGAATGTGAGCTCGGTAAACGGCAGCGAAGCGTCTGGCTTTAACCTCGTCGAGACCACTAAACTGACATATGCAGGCGAAACGCCTCTGACCGGCGGCAAGTACCTGCATTCCAAGGCATTCTACGGCGGCATCGGCGCTGATGTTCAGGAGATGTTCTCCGTAAACGAGATGGAAAAGGATGAAACCGCATTCTTTGCCTCGACCACGCCCTATGAGCCCGGGCCTATACTAGACGATTTCGGCCTGCCTATACCAAATCCATACGACGGCTATCCAATAAACGCGACACCGGAGAATTTGCTCTACATGCTCAAGAACGCAGGCAGAAACACCGATGAGGTCAATAGGCTCATGACGGCCAGCAATGGTATCTATGTCCCGTCCCATCTCATCGGCCTTGAGACCAAGAACTCCTTCAATGGTACCTGGGGCACCGATGCCAAGTGGCACAAGATATTCTACAAGGATATCAAGGCCCACGAGATGTTCACAGGAACCTTCGAGGCCGAGAAGACCATAAAGTTCCATGAGAATCCCGTGCCTGATAACATCCATGCGCCATGTGAAGGCATTGACTGCTAGGGAAACCTGGCAGCCTTTTTTTTTAGGGGGATTATTATGAAAGAGCTTTTACTAATACTGATTCTGATGGCCATCCCGGCTGGGGCCACCGTAGAAGATCCGGGAGGCGGATCGATCTCGGCCACGGGCAGCACCTGGCCGGTCCGGACGGAGACTTCTCTGCCGACATTTCTTCCCGGCCCCAGTCCCTGTCCCGATCCACCCCAGTGCCTGATCGTCAGCGTGGATCTTGTGGGACCAAATGCAGATTCAGAGAAAAGATATGTAACCCAGGGAAAGACTCTGGAGTTTCTGGTCAGCGTCGAAAATGAGGGCTCCAGTGAGGTGAAGGCAAGCCTGGGCATAAGCTCCAAGAGCTGCCCGATGGAGTGGTTTAGCTGGACGGAAGAGAGCCTGTCGATTCCTGCCGGCAGCACACGTACCAGGAAGCTACTGGTCAGCACGGATACCAATGGCATGGCTGGAACATACGATTTTGTGGTTGATGCATCTTCTTTGTGCTGCAAATCCAATCCCGGGGAGGAATATTTCATAATTCAGGATTTGGATTATGCCTCGGAGACCGCCATCAGTGGAGCAGGTCAATTCCGGCTAAATAAGAATGTGCGATCCATGAACTCAGGGATTAAGTCAAATAAAGAGATATTATTTAGCGGCAGCGTGGACGCCCTGGTGAAAAATGAATATCTGGTGGACGGATCTTTGGGCAAGAATCCGAACTTCGAAGCACAGGATGCAGTCGATAACTACAATGCACTTTCGCCTGGGGACTCCCTGATCGGAAGCGAGAGCTTCAAAAGCTCGGCCGTCTTCGGCGGAGTGGGTGCGAAATTGCAGGAGAGCTACGATCTCCAGCAGATGGAGTTTGAGAGCCAGAGCTTCAATTTGCACCAAACAGGATCCTTGAAGAAAACGGCGGATTTTAAGACTGCCAACAACTTCACAGGCTTCTATCTGATCGACGCCAAGCAGACAATTCCCGGCCAAAAGAACCTGCTCGAGCATGAGGAGTATCTAGGATCCTTCGAGATCAACCGAAAAATACTCTTTCGCAATAAGCAGGCATCCGAATCTCTGTGCTTTGAGGCAGACTGCGCGAAGAAGCCAGGCCCCGATAACAGCTATAAAGTTCCAGGGCAATTTGTTAGCCCATGTTCAAGCGGCTCATGCAATAAATTCACGAATGCTCTCAATGCCTTCTCTAAGTCTGCTTGATATTTTTTATTTTTAAACGTAATATCCAGCGGCTTGCTGCGCGGTTGCGTCGCCGTTTAACAATGCAAAAATGGTGACTCTTCCAAAGGAATAAAGGCGAAGATCTCGGGGGTAATGGGAGAATATGTCATTTCAATCTTCCATTGCTCTTCGCCCGCTCTATTAACTGCGTTCCTTATATATAAATCATTTCTTTTTAATTAAGTCAATTTAAGATCTTCTTCATTCGATATATCTAGAACATAATGCGGTAGTCGAATATCTGGATCAATTATATTATTTTACTGTTTATTTAATATATTTATGTAATATTTATATCTACTTACGTTAGATTTGGCAAATTTTTGGTATTGAGTCTAATGGCCTCGATATAAGCAAAAGGAATAAATGGTTAAAGCTCACGTATCAGAAAAAGGGGTCTGATTGAGTACCCTTTAGAGAATGGAGGTTCATGAATGAAGTTGATTCTTATCATCGCAGTTCTTCTGGCAAGCGCTGCCGTCACGGCCAGCGCTGCGGATGTTCTGGATTTGAGCACACTAGGCAAAAAACCGAGCATAGAGGCGGTTTCTCTGCCCAGGCTCTCGCCCACAATGCCGACTATTGCGCCAACCTCTCTGGGAGGCAGCCTGAAAAGCAATGTGCTTGATCTCAGCACTCTGGGAAAGAAAGCACAGCTAGATGCGACCACAACCATGATCAAGGGTGCATCTCCGGTTACGATCACACCCATGTTCGCCATTAAGAATGGCAATGTAACCAACCAGGCAGGATCCGTCTTTACCCTGCCCCAGGCAATTTCCGCCAATGCCTCCGTCTACACCCCGCCCATTGCCATATTCGGCGGAGCTTGAAGGGGAAGAAAATGAATGTTGAGCTGAAGGTGGATGGAAAGGCCGTTGATTTAAATGCCTTCACCCAAGAGATCATCGGAAATGCGGCAGCAGCCATGGCCGAGTCACTGCGGGGCGTTGGCCAGGACTGGAAAGGAATTGAGATCAGAATAGAAAAGCGATAAATCCCTCAATCCTTCTTGCCCTTTTTAAAGGCAGATGTGAGATCTATAAAATAAGTGCCTTCCTTTACCGCCATAATCAGCTCCTCCCTCTCGAATAGAGACGGCAGATTCAGCTCGTAGGTGCCGGGTGCCGTTATCTTGATGCTCTCCAGAGCCTTCCCTTCCGGCTTGCCGTCATCGAGCTTTTTCTTGGCAGGACTGTAAAACGGTGGAGAAGATGCCGCAGCAGGAGCCGATTTTTGCGAAGATTGCATCTCCTGCTCTATTGCCATCGACTCTTTTTCCGTTCTCCTGGGCGGTATCCGTACACCCATAGCCCGAGTTATGATCTGCTCCGGCTGTTGCAACTGCGCCAACTCATTTCGCGGCTTCTTTTTCACGAACATGAACTTCTTCCCGCCGCAATTGGGGCAGCCCTTCAGGATATCCTCTCCTAAGTCGAAGACATTGCTACAGCGGGTACAGATATGAGGCATCTAGTCCCCCACGGATACCTTGGTGCAGATCTGATATTTGTCCTTCTCAATGGTGCGTAGCTGGTTGGCAGGGCCGATGACCGTCATCCTGCCCTTAAGAGCTCTGCCGAATATCCTGTCCAAAAACGATCCTTCCTTCTTGGAAGGGTAGCTCTCGATCTCTATTCCGGAGAACTCGTCCACCCGAATCTCGGTCATGGTCATCTCGATAAGGCGCACCTCTTCATCAGAAGTCAAGCCGCACTCCAAAACCACAATCTTGCCATTCTTGACCTTGTCCAGGATGAGCCGAATCTTCTCCATGGAGGTCATTTTCTC